>JAASTB010000381.1 GCA_021767625.1 Wenzhouxiangella sp. | reverse complement strand
GGCGGCGCCAGCGGCGTCGTTTCCGTCGACGAGTCGTTGCCCGAATCCGGATCGTCGACCGGGCTCGTGACGGTCGCGGTATTGCTGATCGGGTCGCTGCCGCTGTAGCCCGGCGGCACGAAGAAGGTCACGTCCACCGTTGTCGAAGCACCGGCGTTGATTGCCGGGAGACTGCAGGGGAAGCCGCCGGTGCAGGGCGCGGTGGCGCTGTCGAACACCAGGCCGGCGGGCGTGACATCGTTCAGCGTGGCGCCGGTCACCGGCGAGGGGCCGGCATTCGCCACTTCGATCTGATAGGTAACGGTGGTTCCCGGAACCACGGATGCGCCGCCGTCGGCCTTCGTCACGGAGAGGTCGGCCAGGGGCACGACCGTGGCAGCACTGGAATCCTGGTCGTCTTCGGCAGGCAGGCCGTTGCCCGGCGTGCTGTCGGGATCGGGATTGGTGGCCGCGGTGAGTTCCGCGACGTTGCTGAACGCGCCGTCGGTGGTGAAGCTCCCGACGATCGTGAGCGTCTCGGACTGCCCCGGGGTCAGGGTCGGCAGGGACCAGGTCGGCGCCGTCCAGGATCCGGCGCTGGGCGTGACGCTGCTGACGCTGAAGGCCGCCGGCAGGGTGTCGGTCACCTGCGCTCCGGTCTCGGTCACCGGCCCGTTGTTGGTGACGGTAACGGTCCAGGTGACCGTCTCGCCGACATAAGGATTGGCCACGTCGATGCCCTTGGTGACTTCGAGGTCGGACTCGGCCACCGGCAGCGGCGTGGGCGTGTTCTCGACGGGATCGCCGTCTCCGTCCGGATCCGGGTCCGTGCCGGCGGTCGAATCGTCGGAAACCGGTGTCGTTCCGTCATCCGCGGTCACCGTGGCGGTGTTGGTGAACGGACCCGTCGCGCCATTGAAGTCGACGTTCAGCACCACCGAAACCAGGCCGACATCGCCCAGCGGCAGCGTGCTGCTGGCCGCATCGAGCAGGTCGGTGTCGGTGTCGCCGTCGAAACCGGCGTTGGCCGTCAGGTTGGCGTTCGTGGTGACGCTGTCGATGCTCCAGGTCACGGGCGCGGGCAGTGCGGCGGCGATATCGTCGCTGAGCTGGACATCGGCAAGATCGATATTGCCCAGGTTCTCGATGCGGAAATCGAGGGTCAGCTCGACGCTGCCGTCGCCGTTGTCGGCCGTGATCGCGGCATCCTTGGCCAGGCCGATGGCGGGCGCGGCAACGCAACTGACGGGCAATTGATAGACGTCCTGGATCGACTGCACGTCGGCGTATTTCCAGGTGTCGATCATGTTGGCGTCGTTGTAGTTGTTGGTGCCGTTGGCCCAGTCATGCGTCGACGTCGAACCGTTCGGGCCGCTGGTAGTGCCGCCGCCGGAACTGCTGGTAATGCTCGGATCGGTGTCGTCCCAGTAGTAGAGCGCAGTCGTCGACGTGGACGGGACGCTGTAGGGCGTGATCACGGGACCGGGGTCGGCGTCTTCCACGTCGTAGAAGGGGAAGTGCACCTCGCCGGTGGTCAGGGAAAGCTCAACCTGGTAAGGCGTACCCGAGGGAATCGTCCCGCCGCTGGGCAGCGTGCCGTCCCAGACCACGGTGTTGGTGCCGTCGACGGAAGTGCCCGTGGCGATGACCTCATCGAGATCGAAAGTGCCGCTCAGGTCTTCGTCGAGGCGCACGGTGTAGGGCAGCGCGCCCGCGGTGTCGAAGCGGAAGATGACATCGGTCGCGCCGCCGGCGACGCACTGGGTCTCGATGGCCTCGATGTTGCCCAGCGCGCCCGGCGTGACCACGGGCTTGGCCGGCGGGTTGAGATAGATCGGATACTGGGGATTCATCTGCGGCTGGGGAGAGGCCGAACCCCCGATCGACTGGTAGTTGTACTGCGGCGGACCGATGCCGCGATCGTTGGCGAAGAGCTGGAAGCCGAAGGGCGCGATGTCGTTGAGATCCAGCAGCCACACGATGCCCAGGTAGTCGTCGCCGCGGTCGGTCCCCGCCACCACGTAGAGCTCGGCCCCGACGCGGCCCGTGCTGTTGGTCATGCTGAAGGCGTACTTGTCTGCCCAGACCCGACCGGTCTCCAGCGTGGACGTCGCCGTGTTCCGGACGCGGATGTCGAAGAACGGCTGGCCGTTGCCGTCGATGCCGGCACTCGAGTAGCGGATGGTGTATACGCCCGCCGTTCCGCAGGAGGAAGAGGAGCCCAAACCGGTCAACGAGTAGGTTCGCGGCGGACGCGGGCGGGTGCCGATGGCCTGAACGGCCTGGACCTCCGCGAAGCTGGTCAGTCCCCCGACCGTGGAACTGAAATCCGTCGTGTAGTCCGGCGTGGGCACGGAATAAGGGGCATCCGGTGTCACCAGGGGGATGCGCCCCGGACACCAGACCTGCACGTCGGGGCTGCCCGAGAGGGCCTGCCCGTAGAGGTCGATGACCTCGTTGTCCGGGTCGAGAATATCGACCCGCAGGAAGGTAACGCGGTGCTGGTCGTAGTTGACGTTACCGGTCGAAAGGCTGCCTTCCAGGTAGATCGGGCTGCTGGTCGAAACCCCCTGGCGCAGTTCGAAGGTCCCCTCGGCGTGGACCAGTTGCACACAGAACAGGCCCGCAAGCGCGACGAGCGCGAGTACTCGCTTCATTTGGATTCTCCCGGCCGTTGACCCCCCTTTTCACCGAACGGAATGGCTCCGTATACG
>JAASTB010000042.1 GCA_021767625.1 Wenzhouxiangella sp. | reverse complement strand
TCGACCACCTCGGCGTGCAGGTCGTACTGGTCGGCGCGGTTGATGCGTACCATCAAAGCGTCTCCCGCTCGCGGGGAGTCGGCGCCGGAGACGATGACCTGGCCGTCGATTTCAGGGGCGTCGCCGTAGCTGCGGGCGATGGCGGTGCTGCCCTCGACGGAGTCCACGAGCACCGGTTCGATGCCTCCTACACGGCGCTCCAGACGACGAGCGCTGATGCCGGCCTGGTGCTGCATGAACCGGTGCCAACGCTCCTCGGCAACCTCCTCGGGCACGGCCCCGGGCAGGTCGTTGGCGGCTGCACCTTCGACCGGGGAGTACTTGAAGCAGCCCACGCGGTCGAGCTGTGCCTCGTCCAGCCAGTCGAGCAATTGCCGAAAATCCTCCTCGGTCTCGCCCGGAAACCCCACGATGAAGGTCGAGCGGATAACCAGGTCGGGGCATTCCGCTCGCCAGGTCCGGATTCGCTCCAGCGTGTTTTCGGCTGCGGCCGGGCGGCGCATGGCCTTCAGGACCGACCGGCTGGCGTGCTGGAAGGGGATATCCAGGTACGGGAGGATTCGTCCGGCGTTCATCAAGCCGATGATGTTGTCGACATGGGGATAGGGGTAGACGTAGTGGAGTCTCACCCAGATGCCCAGCTCGCCGAGCGCGTCGCAAAGGTCGTAGAGGCGGGTCTGCCGCTCGCGGTCTCGCCAGTAGTCGGTCTGGTACTTCAGGTCGACGCCGTAGGCACTGGTGTCCTGGCTGATCACCAGCAGCTCCTGCACGCCGCGCTCGGCCAGTTGCTCGGCCTCGCGCATCACCATTCCGAGCGGCCGGCTGGCCAGGCGCCCGCGCATCGACGGAATGATGCAGAAGCTGCACTTGTGGTTGCAACCCTCTGAAATTTTTAGATAAGCGTAATGCTGGGGCGTGAGCTTGAGCCCGCCGGGCGGAACCAGGTCGAAGCGCGGGTCGTGGGGCCGGGGCAGGTGGCGATTGACCGAGCGCACGACGGCCTCTCCCTGGTGGGGGCCGGTCACGTCCAGCACCTTCGGATGGATGCGCGTGATGTCCTCGGGCTTGGCGCCCATGCAGCCGGTCACCAGGACTTTGCCGTTGGTCGACAGGGCCTCGCCGATGCTCTCCAGCGATTCGGCCTTTGCCGAGTCGATGAAGCCACAGGTGTTGACCACGACCAGGTCGGCGTCCTCGTAGCTGGGAACGATGTCGTAGCCTTCCGAACGAAGGCGCGAGACGATGTCCTCGGAATCCACCAGGGCCTTGGGGCAGCCCAGGGAAACCAGGCCCACGGAGGGCCGCTTTTCGGAGTCAGGGTGGGTCATGGGCGCGTATTCTACCGTTTACGGTGCTCGTGCACCTTGTCCACGATCGCACGCAGTTTCACGATGCCGTCGAGAAGCCGCGGGCCGGGCCGACCCAGCCAGGCTTCGCTGACGGCGAAGATTCGATTGTTAGCGACGGCCGGGATGCTGTTCCAGCCTTCCCGGCGCCGAACGACATGCGGGCGGTACTTCGCCTCGTCCACGCCGCACCAGCTCATGACGATGGCCTCGGGTGCTGCCGAACGCGCCATCTCCGCACCAACTTCGAGGCTCTCGGCATCGTGATCACGCCACGGATTGAGACCGCCGGCCAGCCGCAACATCTCGTTGACCCAGGAATGCCGGCCCGGGACGATGACCGGTTTGGGCCACCATTCGACCAGGATCGGCACGGGATCGTGGTCGGGTGGCTCGGTTGCCAACGCTGCCTCGAAGCGAGCGCCCAACTGCTCGGCCGCTTGGCGGGCATCGATTGCCCGGCCGATGCGGCGAATGTCCGCCGCGACGTCGGCCATCGTGTGAGGCCGGGTCACCAGCAGCGGCAGGCCGGCCGCCTCGAGCCTCTCGAGGCAACGCTCGTGGCCGGGAACCGTCAGGGATGTGATCACGAGGTCGGGCTCGAGGGCCAGGATCCGGTCGACGTCCACGTCCAGGTCGGGCCCGATGCGCGGCAACCGCTGTACCACATCGGCGGGATAATCAGAGTGGTCGTCCACCCCCACCAGGAAGTCCGCCCGTCCCAGGGCGCAGACGATCTCGGTGTTCGAGCAGGTGTGGCTGACGATTCGCATCTTCGCACGCTTGTTCAATTCAGGAAAATCAGGAACCACGGAACTCACTGAAATCACGGAAATTCAGAATACGCACATTCCGTGTTTTCCGTGCACTCCGTGGTTCCATGGTTTGTCTTTACGCGCCTCTTGGTGCCCGCTCCCGCCAGGTGTCTGCTGCGCGGTGGCCTCGGGCCTCGTCGATGGGCCAGGCGCAGGCGATGGCGGCGGCGAACAGGATCAGGCAGAAGACGATGGCCGTGGCCAGGCCCAGCCAGGCCTGCAGCAGGCCCAGGCCGAGGATACCGAATATGGCGGCGAGCTTGCCGGCGGTGCCCCAGAAGCCGAAGAACTCGGCGGCCTTGCCGCGCGGCGTGAGCGCACCGACCAGGGCGCGACCGGCCGACTGGGAGGAGCCCAGGCTCAGGCCGGAGAGCAGGCCCGCGCCGAGGAAGACATGCTGGGCCTCCCAATTCACGCCCAGCCATGCCCTGGCCAGGTCAGCGACGGCCGGGGTCTGCCAGATGGCCGCGATCGCCGCTAGCCAGAGCGCCAGTGTGGCCAGGTAGGTGCGCCGGGCGCCGATCCGTTCCTGGGCCAGGCCGAAGATGACGGCGCCGAGTGCCGCCGTGACCTGGACGGTCACGAACATGGCCACGCGGATCGACTCGTCCCAGCCGATGACCTGCGCGCCGTAGATGAAGGCGAAACTGATCACGATGTAGATGCCGGCCATCTTGAAGAAGATGGAGGCGAGCAGCCAGCGCATGTCGTGGAAATGCCGGACATGCTCGAAAGTGCTCAGCAGGCGTCGGAAACCGGCCTTGAAGGCGTTGTCTCCCGGCGCGAGCTTTCTTCTCGCTCCCCGCTCCTTGACCCAGAGGAACGTCGGCAGCGCCGTGACCAGGAAGAATCCCGCGGCGAAGGGGCCGACCCAGCGTACGCTGTCGTAATTGGCCAGGCTCACTTCGCCCAGGAACAGCAGCGCGAATGCCGTCGAGACCAGTCCGCCGACATATCCCAGCGACCAGCCGAGGCCCGAGATCCAGCCCAGGTCCTTTCGGGGGCCCAGTCCCGGAAGGAAGCTGGCGATAAAGCCTTCTCCGATGGCGTAGGCGAAGTTGGAGACGATGATCAGAATCATCGCGGTGACGATCCAGCCCGGTTCGACGAGCCAGAGCAGCGCGGTGGCGACGACGGTCAGGAGATAGCTGGCGAACAGAAAAGCCTTTCGGCGGCGACCATGATCCATGATCGCGCCGCAGACGGGGTTGACCACCACGACCAGAGCGTAGGAGACGGCCAGAGCAATGCTCCAGAGCAGGTTGCCGAGGCGGTAATCCGGTCCATCGCCGACGATGACGCGGGTGAACAGGTCGCCGAAGACCACGGTTATGATCAACAGCGTGTAAGCCTGGTTGGCGAAATCGAACATGGCCCAGCCGAAGATTTCCTTCGCCGGTGCGCGCTTTCGAGTGACCACGGGTGTCGGGCTCCTGCTGGGTTGGTGTGAGGGTAACCGAACGAGTCCCCGAAGAGTCACAACGCTTACAATCGGGTCATGAGCGACTTCAAGGGATTGATTCGCGATCGCATCGACCAGCTCGAGGACCTGGCAGAGGCCAGTCGGGCGGCGACCGCGACGGTCGAGCTCGACCAGACGCGTCAGGGGCGACTCAGCCGCATGGACGCGTTGCAGGGGCAGGCCATGGCCAAGGATGCCGAGCGCCGGCGCGGGGAGCAGCTCGGACGCCTCAGGGCGGCGCTCGCCAGGCTCGAGCG
Organism: Wenzhouxiangella sp.; assembly: GCA_021767625.1. Lineage (GTDB taxonomy): Bacteria > Pseudomonadota > Gammaproteobacteria > Xanthomonadales > Wenzhouxiangellaceae > Wenzhouxiangella. The sequence continues at coordinate 7,465 of JAASTB010000042.1, read as the reverse complement.
CGGTGAGTTTGGCGAGTGCCTGGAGTGTGGCGAGATGATTGCCGAGGCGCGCTTGCGCGCCGATCCGGGCACCACGCTCTGCGTGACCTGCGCCAGCGAGGCCGAGAAAAGATGAAACGGGCGCGACGTGCGAGCGTCGCCTGATTGGAGGGTTAGAGCTGCAATGACCGACTCGAACGAACACCGAACCGCGTTGATCACAGGCGCGGCGTCCGGACTGGGTGCCGCGATGGCCCGACGCTTTTACCGCTCGGGCTGGCGGGTGTTGATCGCTGACCGCGATGAGAAGGGGGCGCAATCACTGGCAGGGGAGTTGGGGGACCGGGCCTCTGCAGTCGAAATGGATGTCACCCGCTGGGCGGACTGGGAGCGGGTCCGGGAAGAGCACGACGTCCCGGACGTGCTGGTCAACAACGCCGGCGTTGCCGTCGGCGGTTCGCTCGAAGAGACCTCGCTGGAAGACTGGCGCTGGGTAATGGATATCGACCTGATGGGCGTGGTGGCCGGCTGCAAGGCCTTTGCGCCGCTCATGCGCGAGCGCGGCAGCGGGCACATCATCAATGTCGCCTCCTTCGCCGGCCTGGCCGGCGCGCCGCAGATCAACGCCTACGGCACGGCCAAGGCGGGTGTAATCGCCATGTCGGAAATGCTCAGGATCGAACTGGCCGATGCCGGCGTGCACGTTTCCGCGCTTTGCCCCGCGTTCGTGCGGACGCGCCTGACCGAGACCATGCGAGCGCCCGACGCCAGCTACCACAAGCGAGTCGAGCGCTGGATGGACAATTCGGGGGTGAGCGCCGAAGACGTATCGGAAATCGTCTTCAGGGCGGTGGAGAAGCCGCGTTTCTTGCTGCTCACACACGGCAACACGCGCTGGTTGTGGCGACTCAAGCGATTCTTCCCCGATCTTTACTACCGCATGCTGGTTCGCGGCGTGCGCAAGGCCATGCAACGCAAGCGCTGAGGCCGGCGCCCGCGCCAAGTAACGCGGGGATCCCTAAAGGCCGCTCTTGTCTTCCTGGCCCCAGGTACGGGCCATCATCAGGTACACGAACGACGCAGACCAGGTGATCAGCATGAAGCCCACCAGGGCCTCGGTGCCCGCCAGGAAGCGGATCGGTCCGGTGCTGAACAGATCGCCCCAGCCGACCGTGGTGTAGGTGGCCGCCGAGAAGTAGACACAGTCGAGCAATGTCAGCTCGGCGTAGCCCGTGATCTCGCCGAGTTCGGGCGCATGCAGCAGGAAGTGATAGGCCAGGCCGAACAGCCAGATCTCGGCCACGTGGGCAAGCAGCAGGGCGAACATCACCAGCAGCAGCGTCGGCCGGTGATGGTGATGCCGGCCCAGGTTCTGGATACGCCGTTCCGCGCCCCAGCGGTTGAGCCAGGCGATCACCTCGAAGTGCAGGATCACCGCCAGCGTGACCACGAGTACGGTGGTCAGCGCGACGACCCACTCCGGGCTGCCCGGCCAGTCCATGCCGTCAGTCGATCACGCCCAGGCGCTTGCCCACGCGCGTGAACGCCTCGACGGCCGTCTCGAGATGCTCGCGGGTGTGCGCCGCGGAGATCTGCGTGCGGATGCGGGCCTGCCCCTTGGGCACGACCGGGTAGAAGAAGCCGATCACGTAGATGCCTTCGGCGAGCAGTTCATCGGCCATCTTCTGGGCCAGCGGCGCGTCGTGCAGCATGACCGGAACGATCGGGTGCTCGCCCGGCAGCAACTCGAATCCGGCATCGGTCATGGCCTGCCGGAAGAAGCGCGTGTTCTCCGCCACGCGGTCACGCAGCTCGCTCGACTCGTGGAGCATCTCGAAGACCCGCAGGCTGGCCGCCACCAGGTGCGGTGCCAGGGAGTTCGAGAACAGGTAGGGGCGCGAGCGCTGGCGCAGCATGTCGATGACCGGCTGGCTGGCCACGGTGAAGCCGCCCATGCCGCCGCCGAGGGCCTTGCCCAGAGTGGAAGTGAAGATGTCTACCTTGTCCATCACGCCGTGATGCTCGGCCGACCCGCGTCCGGTGGGGCCGAAGAAGCCCGTGGCGTGGCAGTCGTCGACCATCACCAGCGCATCGTACTTTTCGGCCAGGGCGGTGATCTCGTCGAGCTTGGCGACGAAGCCGTCCATCGAGAACACGCCGTCGGTGGCGATCACGCGCGTGCGCTTGTCCTGGGTCTTTTTCAGGATGTCTTCCAGCGCGTCCATGTCCGAGTTCGGATAACGGTGTCGCTCGGCTTTGCAGAGGCGAATACCGTCGATGATCGAGGCGTGGTTGAGCTGGTCTGAGATGATCGCGTCTTCCGGGCCCAGCAAGGGTTCGAACAGGCCGCCGTTGGCGTCGAAGCAGGCAGCGTAGAGAATCGCGTCGTCCTTGCCGAAATACTCGGCGATCGTCTTCTCGAGCTGCTTGTGCAGGTCCTGCGTGCCGCAGATGAAGCGCACCGAAGCGACACCGAAGCCGTGATCGTCGAGCGCGGCCTTGGCCGCCGCGATGATCTCGGGGTTGTCGGCCAGGCCCAGGTAGTTGTTGGCGCAGAAGTTGAGCACCTTGCCGCCCTCGAGCGTCTCGATCTCGACGCGCTGCGGCGTGGTGATCTGTCGCTCGCGCTTGTACAGGCCGTCGGCCTTGATCTGCTCGAGTTCGTCCTGCAGTCGCCGGAAGGTTGCGGGATCGCTCATGTCTAGTCGGCTCCGGTGGTTTCGAAGGTTTCAGGTTTCGGGTTTCAGGTTTCAGGGCGGGCTTCGGAGTGATCTTCCTGAAACCCGAACCCTGAAACCCGCGATCTACTCTATCTCGCCGGTCCAGTCGCAGACGATCTTGCCGCACTGGCCCGAGGCCATCAACTCGAAGCCGGTTTCGAAGTCGTCGATGGCGATCTGGTGGGTGAGCACCTTGTGCAGAGGGAAACCGGTGAGCACCATCTGGGTGATCTTGTACCAGGTTTCGTACATGCGCCGGCCGTAGATGCCGTGGACCTCCAGGCCCTTGAAGATGACCTGGTCCCAATCGACGCCGGCGTCCTTGGGCAGCAGGCCGAGCAGCGCGACCTTGCCGCCGTTGTACATCAGCCTGAGCAGGTCACCGAAAGCGTGCGGGTTGCCCGACATTTCCATGCCGACATCGAAGCCGTCGATGCCCAGTTCCTTGCGCACGTCGAGCAGGCTTTCGTTCTTGACGTTGACGGTGCGAGTGGCACCCATGTCGCGGGCGAGCTGCAGGCGGTAATCGTTGACGTCGCTGATGACGATATGCCGCGCGCCCACGTGCTTGGCGATGCCGGCTGCGATGATGCCGATCGGCCCGGCGCCGGTGATGAGTACGTCCTCGCCCACGAGATCGAACTGCAGCGCGCAGTGAGCGGCGTTGCCGAAGGGATCGAAGAACGCCGCGAGCTCGGAGGGAATCTCGTCCGGGATCGGCCACAGGTTGGTGGCCGGCACCACCACGTACTCGGCGAAGCCGCCGTCGCGATTGACGCCGATGCCCTCGGTGTTGGGGCACAGGTGCGGCTTGCCGGCGCGACAGTTGCGGCACACCCCGCAGACCACGTGCCCTTCGGCCGAGACGCGCTGGCCTTCCTCGTAGCCCTGAACGCTCGAGCCGAGCTCCTTGATGCGGCCGACGAACTCGTGACCGAGAACCAGCGGCGGGCGAATCGTTCGCTGGGACCACTCGTCCCACTGGTAAATGTGGAGATCGGTGCCGCAGATGGAGGTCTTCTCGAGTTCGATCAGGACCTCGTTCGGGCCCGGCGTCGGTACGGGTACCTCGCGCAACTCCAGGCCGGGAGCGGCTTCGGGCTTGACCAGCGCGCGCATGGTGCTCGTCATGGGGAGACTCCGCTTGAAGTGAAGTCCGCCATTATAGTCGACCGAAGCGATGCTCCGCTCAGGCGGGCCGTCTGTCCAGCGCCTCCACGAGCGCCGGCAACCAGGTGGCCGAGGGGCCGGCGAGGTGCCAGCGGGCGAAGCGGCTGAGTTCGTTCGGTTCGGGATTGATGTCGATCATCACGGCGCCGGCCCGCACGGCGGCGACGGGGATGCTGGCAGCCGGTTGCACCGCGCCACTGGTGCCCGCCGTGATCACGACGTCGCAGGATTCGGCTGCCGAAAAAGCCTTCTCGATCGTTGCGGCATCGAGCGCCTCGCCGAACCAGACGACGTCGGGGCGAGCAAGGCCTTGCCGATGATGCGGGGAGGGCGGGGGCTGGTGCCCGTCGTGACGTTCCAGCCAATCCGCCTCGATTTGCCGGGCAGTGCGCGAGCATATGTTGCGATGGATGTTGCCGTGCAGTTCGAGCACGTCGTCCGATCCCGCCAGCGCGTGAAAGCCGTCGACGTTCTGGGTGATGGTGACCAGCTCGGTCACCAGGTGCTGTAATTCGGCAAGGGCATGGTGCCCCGGATTCGGTTGCGTGCGGGCGATGAGCTCGCGCCGCCACTGGTACCAGGCCCAGACCGTCGAGGGATCGCGCTCGAAGGCTTCGGGCGAGGCCAGCTCCATCGGGTCGTAGCGCGCCCACAGGCCGGTGTGCGCCTCGCGGAAGGTGGGTATGCCGGATTCGGCGGACACGCCGGCACCGGTCAGCACGACGACTTTCGAGGCCTCGCTCAGGCAATTAAGCAGCTCGTCGGGTATCCTCTTGGGGTTGCTGCAGGTTTCCCGGGCCATAGTCCCTCCAACGGATTGGGCATCATTCTTGCACATCAGTCCCCGTCATTCGGAATCGGGGCTCCTCGGGCTTTAGACGCATGTCCCAATGGCTTGTACAAATCGGTATCGGGCTGCTCACCGGGCTGGCGATCGGTCTGTTGCTGGGTCGGTGGATGCCCTGGGCGTCTTCGCGGGCTTCCCGTGGGGACGAACGGACCCAGCGCGGGGAGCGCGAGCGCCAGTCCCGCGACGCCATTCTCAGCGCCCTGGCGCAGGCAGCGCGAATCCTCTTTGGCGCGGAGGGCAACGACCAGGTCATGCCGGGTGCGCTGCAGGTGCTCGGCGAAGCCGTGGGCGCCGACCGCGTCTATGTGTTCGAAAATCACCGCGATCCCGACACCGGCGAGCTGCTGGCCAGCCAGCGCTACGAATGGTGTCGGTCCGGCATCCGGCCGCTGCTCGAAGAGCCCGGCATGCAGGGCATGTCCTACGATCGGCTGATCCCCAACTGGCGCGATCGATTTCTCGCCCGCGAACCGGTCGTGGGGCTGGTCGAAGAGATGTCGCCGCTGGAGCGCGAATTGCTCCAGCCCCAGGAAGTCCAGTCGATCCTGATCGTGCCGATCTTCCTTGACGGCGAGTTCTGGGGGCTGATCGGGTTCGACGACTGCTCGAGCCGCCGGCGCTGGGAGCAGACCGAAATCAATGCGCTGCGGATTGCCGCCGGCACGATCGGCGGAGCGATTCGCGGCATGCGCGCCGACGAGGAGCTGCGCCGGCTGGTGAGCACCGATTCCCTGACGGGCCTGAGCTCGCGTCGCGCGTTCCTTGAGCGCGGCCGTGCGCTGTTCGAGGAGGCGGGCCGCGGCTCGGATCCGCTCGCCCTGATGATCATGGACCTTGACCAGTTCAAGTCGGTCAACGATCACTACGGCCATCCCGCCGGCGATGAGGCCCTGGTGGCTTTTGCCCGAATCTGTCGCAGTGTGCTGCGGGACGACGATCTCATTGGCCGCACCGGCGGCGAGGAATTCGGGGTGCTGTTGCCGGGGGTCGGCCCCGAACAGGCGGGTCGCCTGGCGGAGAAACTTCGCGAGGCGGTCGATTCGACGCCGGTCCAGACCAGCGCCGGCGACCTGACCCTCAGCGTCAGCATCGGCGCGGCGGTGTCAACGCCCGCCATGCAAACGCTCAGTGAACTGTTCAAGCGCGCCGACGACGCCCTCTATGCCGCCAAGCGGGCCGGGCGAAACCGAATCGAAGTCGCCGATCAGTCCGATTGAGGGTCCGTCCGTTCGCCCTTGCGCCCGATGCCGTGCTTGCGCAGGATGCCGCGCAGCTGGTCATAGCTCAGCCCGAGCCTTTCGGCCGCCTTACCCTGATGTCCCCCGGCGGCCGCCAGCGCGGCTTCGGTCAGGCGCTTTTCCTGCGCATCGAGCCAGGCGCGCAGGTCGATCGGCTCGACCGCGGGATCCGGTATTTTGTCCGCATCGCCCGACGGGCGCAGGGGGCGCCAGGGTGACGCGAAGGGATCGAACTCGATCGTCTCGATGGGAACGTCAGCCTCCGATAGACGATAGACCGCCCGCTCGACGACATTCTTGAGCTCGCGCACGTTGCCCGGCCAGGCGTGGGCCAGCATGGCATCCACTACGGCGGGCGCGAATCCCGCGAAGAGCTCGCGACCGAGTTCCCGGGTCATGCGCATGGCGAAGTGCTCGGCCAGCGGCAGGATATCCTCGCGGCGCTCGCGCAGCGGGGGCAGGGTGATGACGTCGAAGGCGAGGCGGTCGAGCAGGTCCGCGCGGAACCGGCCCTGCTCGGCCAGCTCGGGCAGGTCCACGTTGCTCGCGCCGACCAGCCGGACGTCGACCTCGAGCGTTCGCGTCGAGCCGAGCCGCTCGAACTGGCCGTACTCGATCACGCGCAGAATCTTCTCCTGCACGGCCAGCGAGGTGCTGGCCAGCTCGTCGAGAAAAAGCGTGCCGCCGTCGGCACGTTCGAATCGACCGGCGCGCTGCCTGGCGGCATCGGTGAAGGCGCCGGCCTCGTGACCGAACAGCTCGGACTCGAGCAGGGACTCGCTGATCGCCGCACAATTGACCTTGACCAGGGGCTGGTCCCATCGCGGCGACAGGAAATGCAGGCGCTCGGCGATCACCTCCTTGCCCGTGCCGCGCTCGCCCACGATCAACACCGGCCGGTTGAGCTCCGCCGCCCGCGAGACTTCCTCGAGTACGCCGAGAAAGGCCGGTGACTCACCGATAATGGGTTGCACGACGCGGTTCATGGCCTGGCTTGCATTGGATACTGTGCCCTGAGCGTATCTTACCGGCAGCGTTCGGCGTTTGGTGGTGAGGGCGAAGGCTTCAGGTTTCAGGTTTCAGGTTTTCAGGTTTTCAGGTTTTCAGGTTTTCAGGTTTTCAGGTTTTCAGGTTTTCAGGTTTTCAGGTTTTCAGGGCGGCAGCTGCTGCGCGGTGGTGGGCGGCTTGCCGCGATTGCTCGGTGCGATGCAAAAGGACACAGCTTTCAATCCGGCAGGGGCATCTCGCGGCAAAGCCGCCCCGCAATGAATTCGGTTGCCGCCTGAAACCTGAAACCTGAAAACTGAAACCTCCTAATCGGCCGCAACACCGTACAATCCCGTAATGGCCAAGGCGAAAACGACCTACACCTGCCGCGAATGCGGCGCGAGCTTTCCCAAGTGGTCCGGGCAGTGTCCGGATTGCCAGGCGTGGAATTCCATGGAAGAGGGCGTCGCCGAAGCGGCGTCGGCCGGCAAGGGGCCGAAGGGGCGCGGCAACTGGTCCGG
>JAASTB010000380.1 GCA_021767625.1 Wenzhouxiangella sp. | reverse complement strand
GAGCACCTTGGCCACCGTCGGCGTCTCCAGCTTGGTCAGCTCGGCCAGCCGGCTCGCCGGCACGCACTCGTCGGGGCGATGCGCGAGAGCCGCCAGGAGCACCGTGGCGTAGTCCGTCAATTTGCTGATTCGAAGCATTTTTCGCGCCCCGTCGAAAGCTCTTGTTAATTATGGCGTCGGAAAGACCTCGAAACAAGACCGATTTGGTATTAATTACTCGACGAGCCGGCCCCACGGCCGCTGTATCGCCGGGGGCGAAAGACTGCCAGACTGCTACACTCTGCGGCGTGAATCGACCGATTGGAACGCCGTGAGCAACGACAGCTTCAGTTTCTCCATGCCGCTGGGGGGCGGCAACTCCTCAAGCCCCGACACGATGCGCTATATCGCGCCGCCATTCGATGCGCGCATGGCCGATTCAGGGCAGGCCTTGCTGCTGATTCATGCCGACGCCCGAATTCAGCGCGTGCCGCTGCAGCTGGTGCAGGTTTTCGGTCAGTGCAACCGATTTCGCAGCCTGGATGATCATTCCCGGGAGATCGCCCGCAGCCTGCGCGTACCGCCACAGCAGACCGGAGCCGTCCGCCAGGCGCTCGACGAACTGGTTCGGCGGCAACTCCTGCTGACCGAGGAAGAGGCCCTCCAGCGGCTGCAGGCCTCGGCGAACGCAAGCGCCGCGCCCGCGAACGACTCGATCAGCTGCCTGTTCATCCGAACCTGCCAGCGGCCCGAAACGCTCGAACGCTTGCTGGCCAGTCTGGCGCGACGACCGCTACCGGATGGCCTGGACCGAGTGGTCGTCCTGGACGACGATGCCGATCCCGAAGGCCGCCGTGCGACGCGCGCGGTGGTCGAAAGTCACCGCGACGGGTTTCCCTGTGCTTTGACGCTCGTCGATCAAACCAGGCGACGGGGCATACTCGACCGGGTTGCGCGCGAGGCCGGCGCAGAACCCGCGCGGCTGCGCTGGTGCATCGAGGGCGACCCGGAAAGCCCGGAGACCTCCTATGGCGCCAGTCTCAACTTTGCACTGCTGCTCGGCGCCGGCAAGCTGATTGCCTTGATCGACGACGACGCCACGCTCGACGCCTTCGAACTGCCCGGCAGCGACGAACGACCGGCCTTCCGCCGGCAGCAATCGGCTCGCCTGCAATTCCCGGAGCCCGACGAAGACCTTCCGGGCGAGCGGTTCAACGCCGTCGATGGGCACCCGCTGGCGCTGCACGCTCACCTGCTCGGCGCGGGCACTCGCCGACTGGGCGAACTGGCCGGCGACGACATCGCCGGGCTGCTCGACGATCTCGACCCCCAATTGCTGTCGGAACTGTCCGGCGCCAGCCGCATACGCCTGACGAGCAGCGGAACGCTGGGCGACCCGGGCACCGCCGGCCTGCAGTGGCTTTTCGACGAACGCCCCGAACATCTCGAGCCCTTGTGCGAGAGCGAAGATCGCTACCGGAGACTGATCGAGCAACGCCGCGTGGCCCGCGCCACGGCCCGACCGGAAGTCACCACGGCCTATGCCCTGATGACCACGACCTTGACCGGCATCGACAACCGCGACCTGCTCTTGCCGACCCAGCCGAAGGGCGCCAACGAGGACCTCCTGTTCGGCGCACTGGTGGACTTTCTCCACCCCGGCAGCCTGCAGGCCAACCTGCCGCATATGCTCTTCCACATGCGCCCTCAACCGAGACGGTGGCAAGCTTCGGACGTCGATGAGCCGCGGGGCGTCAACCGCGGCGCGTTCCTGACGGCGAAGGTCGAATCGCTGCGTTCCCACCTGCCGCAAGGGGACACCAGATCGCGCGTTAACCTGCTGGCCGGCGCACTGAAAGGGCTGGCGCAGGCCGGCCGCGACGAGATCGCCTGGCAGCTCCGGCAGGAATTGCTCGAGGTTCGCTCGCAGATGATCGAGCGGGTCACCTCGGTACGCGAAGCGCTCGAGCCGCCACCCTGGCTGGACCGCGACTTCGCGCGGGTGATCGAGCGCCACGGACAGGTCGAAGCGACGCAAGACCGGCGGCTGGGCGAAATCGCCGAACAACTGCCGGATTTCCTGCACCGCTACACCGACGCCCTGCCCGACTGGACGGCCGGCTGGGAACACTGCCGAAAAACGGGCATCGACGGCCTGCTGGAGGAAAGCTCTTGAGCCCGCAAGACGAGAGGAGGCACATCGCCGAAACCTGGGCCGCGGATGCGCTCGGCTGGACCGACTGGGACAGCGAAGCCATTTCCAGCGATGCCAGTTTCCGGCGCTACTTCCGACTGCATCGCGGCGACGACACGCGAGTGGTCATGGACGCCCCGCCCGAGCACGAAGATACCGAAACCTTCGTCGATGTCGCCGCCCGGCTCGCGAGTGCCGGCGTTCACGTCCCGGAGATCCAGTCTCACGACGCCGGGCAAGGCCTGGTCCTTCTCGAGGACCTGGGGTCTCAGCCCTTCCACCACGTGCTCGACGAGAACAACGCCGACGATCTGTTCGGCGAAGCCGTCGACGCGCTGATCCGCTTCCAGCGCGAGGCCGACACCACCGGACTCCCGGACTACGACCCCGCGCTGCTGATGCGCGAACTCGCGCTGTTTACCGACTGGTTTCTCGAGCGCCATTGGCGGGTCGAACCCACCGACGGCGAACTCGACGCCTGGGACCTGGTCTGCGCCACGCTGATCCGCTGGGCGCTGGACCAGCCGCAGGTCTTCTGCCACCG
>JAASTB010000379.1 GCA_021767625.1 Wenzhouxiangella sp. | reverse complement strand
TAACAGCCGTGCACTTCTGTAGCGCGGCAAAGGATTTGGAGAGTACACCATGGGTGAACACAAGCTATTGCGATCCGCCCTCGCCGGTGCGCTGGTCCTTTCTCCAGTCGCGGTGCCTGCCGCGCTGGCCCAGGAAGGGGCTCAGGCCATCGAAGAGGTCGTCGTCGTCGGTTCGCGCCGTCCCGGCCGGACCGCTACCGACTCGCCGGTGCCCGTCGACGTCGTCTCCGGTGACGACTTCGAAAACATGGGCACGTCCGACATGGACGACATGCTGCGTAATCTGCTGCCGTCCTACAACGTGCAGCGTCTGCCAATCAGCGACGCCGCCACCATCACCCGGCCCGCGACCCTGCGTGGTCTGCCGCCGGACAACACCCTGATCCTGGTCAACGGCAAGCGCCGTCACCGCGCCGCCGTCATCGCCGAGCTCGGCGGCTCGCTGGCCGCCGGTTCCCAGGGCCCCGACATCTCCGTGATTCCGGCTCTGGCCATTGACCGCGTGGAAGTGCTGCGCGACGGCGCCGCGGCTCAGTACGGTTCCGACGCCATCGCCGGCGTGATCAACTTCGTGCTGAAGGAAGATCGCGAGGGCATCAATGCCGAAGCCAAGTGGGGCGAGTACTACGAGGGCGACGGCGAGCTGTGGCAGGGCGCCGTGAACGTGGGTCTGCCCCTCGGCGACAACGGTTTCGCCAACGCGACGCTGCAGGTGAAGAGCTCCGACGCCACCAGCCGCAGCCTGCCGCGTACCGACGCCCAGGCGCTGATCGACACCCAGAGCTTCGGCTTTCAGGACATCGATCAGCCCGTGCAGATCTGGGGCGCTCCGGAAGTCGACGACGACGTGGCGTTCTTCCTCAACACCGGCATCGAGCTGTCCGACAGCCAGGAAATCTACGCCTTCGGGAACTACGCCGAGCGCGCGGTGACCGGCGGCTTCTTCTACCGGAACCCGAACGCCCGTCCCGGCGTGTTCAGCGATTCCTTCAGCGGTGGCGAACGCGCCATCATCGATCTGGACACCAGCACGGCCAACTGTCCGGTTCTGCAGAGCCCGGGCGGCACGCCGACCGATCAGGCCGCAGTCGACGCAGACCGTGCGGCGCTGAACAGCCTGCCGGCCGACTGCTGGGTGGCCAACTTCCTGTATCCGGGCGGCTACACGCCGGCCTTCGGTGGTGATGTCGAAGACATCAGCGCCACGGTGGGTCTGCGCGGCGCGCTCGACAACGGCATGACCTACGACTTCAGCGTGGGCCTCGGCCGCAACGAAACGCAGTTCCGCATCGACAATACCTGGAACCCGTCTCTGGGCCCGGATTCTCCGACGTCGTTCAACCTCGGCACCTACGAGCAGACCGAGCAGAACTACAACGCCAACTTCACCTACCCGGTGGACGTGGATGCGTTCTACTCCGACCTGAACGTCGCCTTCGGCGCCGAGTACCGGGTCGAGACCTTCGAGATCATCATCGGCGAGGAAGCTTCCTGGGAAGCCGGTCCCTACGCGTTCCAGAACGAGTTCACCTACGCCGACGGCGTGACGCCGCTGCAGGGCATGAGCATCGGCGCCCATGGCTTCCCGGGCTTCAGCCCGCGTCAGTCGGGTGAGTTCGACCGCGCCAACTACGCCGTGTACGTCGACCTCGAGGCCGACGTGACCGAGGCGCTGCTGGTGGACGTGGCCGGTCGTTACGAGGACTTCGACGACTTCGGCAGCACCACCAACGGCAAGATCGCCGCGCGCTACTCGTTCTCGCCGACGTTCAATCTGCGGGGGTCCTTCAGCACCGGCTTCCGGGCGCCGACGCCGGGCCAGTCGAACGTGACCAAGGTGTCGACGGTGACCGTGGACGGCCAGCTCCAGCAGCGTGGCCAGATTCCGCCCAGCAACCCCATCGCCCAGTTCCTGGGCGGCGAGCCGCTGGACGCCGAGGATGCCACCAACTTCACGGTTGGCGTGGCCTGGGACGTCACGGACAACCTGACGCTGACCGCGGACTACTTCGAGATCGAGCTGACCGACCGGATTTCCCAGACCGGTACCATCGACATCACGACCCAGCCCGTGCCGGGCTCGCTGAACTGCCCGGGAGCGGCCAATCTGTCCCAGTGTCTGGAGATTCTGGGCATTCCCGGTGCGTCCGACCTGACCAGCGTGTCGTTCTTCACCAACGACTTCGATACCACCACCACGGGTATCGACCTGGTGGCGACCTACACCCAGGACTGGGGTGATGCCGGCGTCTCGACGCTGACGGCAGCCTGGAACTGGACCGAGACCGAAGTCGACGACGCCGGTGAAGAGGTGTCGCGGGACCGGGTGGTCGATCTGGAGAACTTCAACCCCGAGAATCGCGGCATCTTCACCTTCAACCACGTCGTCAGCGACTTCCGCTTCCTGGTGCGGGCCAGCTTCTACGACGACTGGGTGGTGGGCGATTTCTCCGGCGACCCGGCGTATACGTCAGGCGGTACCGCCTACGACATCGACTGCACGGCGGACGATTGCTACGACGGCGAGTGGATCGTCGATGCGGAGGTGGCCTACACCTTCAACGAGCGCTACGAGTTCGTGGTCGGCGGTCAGAACTTGTTCGACGAGAACGGTCCGGCGGACGCCAACAACTCCGCCCCGGACGGTTTCTCGAACAACTCCGGCCAGGAATTCGCCACCAGCACGCCCTGGGGCTTCGACGGCGGTTTCTACTACTTCCGTTTCCGGGCCATGCT
>JAASTB010000378.1 GCA_021767625.1 Wenzhouxiangella sp. | reverse complement strand
GTGTCCGAGGCCTTCTCCGGGCCGGTTCACCGCGCCTACCGCGTTGGCTCCTATCCCACGAAGTACCTCGTCGACAGCGATGGAGATCTGGTGTGCGGCGGGCCGGGCAGCTCGTTCTGGGAGGACTGCTGGCCCGAAGTGGAGACGCGGCTCAAGGCGAGTGCCGAGTGATGCAGTACGCGCAATCGGCCGGGCGATAGAAAGGTCTGGTCGGTGATTCAATCCGTGAGCGCTCTTCTGCGATAATCCGGTTCATGAACCAGTCCGAATTCTATTTCCACCGCATCGATCCGGTGGCCGTCGAGATCGGCGGCTTTGCCATCTACTGGTACAGCCTGATGTATCTCGTGGCTTTCGGCGCCTTCTGGCTGCTGGGCCGGTATCGGGCGCAGCGCGACGACACGCCGCTGAAACCCCACCAGGTCGGGGATTTCCTGTTCTGGGGCGTAATCGGGGTCATCGTCGGCGGTCGGCTCGGCTACGTACTGTTCTACGGTTTCGACCAGCTGGTGGGCGACCCGCTGTTCCTGTTCCGGATTCGCGACGGCGGCATGAGTTTCCACGGCGGGCTGGTCGGCGTGCTCGTGGCGATCTGGGCCTACGGTCGCCACCTGGGCTGCGGCTTTCTTCGCCTGGGTGATTTCACCGCCCCGCTGGTACCGATCGGCCTGGCCGCCGGCCGGCTCGGTAATTTCATCGGCGGGGAGCTGTGGGGGCGGACCACGGACGTGCCCTGGGCGATGATCTTTCCGGAATCGATCCAGGCCGGCGGCAGAACCTCGCCCACGCTCTACGAGCAGTACCTCACCGGTGCCCTCGACGAGTTCGCGCGCCACCCGTCCCAGCTTTACCAGGCCGCACTGGAAGGACTGGCGCTGTTCGTGATCCTGTGGATCTACTCGGCCCGCCCGAGACCCACCGGCGCGGTCGGCGGCGCATTCCTGGCCGGTTACGGCGTCTTCCGCTTCATCGCCGAGTTCTACCGCGAGCCCGATGCGCACCTGGGCTACGTCGCGCTCGATTGGATGACCATGGGGCAGATTCTCTCGCTGCCGATGTTCATCGCCGGCGTGGCCCTGATGGCCTGGGCCTATCGGAGCCGCGCATGAACAATTACCTGGACCTGCTTCGCCACGTGCGCGAGAACGGCACGCGCAAGGACGATCGCACCGGCACGGGGACGCTGAGCGTCTTCGGTCACCAGCTGCGCTTCGACCTCTCCAAGACCTTTCCGCTGGTGACCACCAAGAAGCTTCACCTGCGCTCGATCATTCACGAGCTGCTGTGGTTCCTGCGCGGCGATACCAACATCGGCTACCTGAAAGAGAACGGTGTGAAGATCTGGGACGAGTGGGCCGACGAGACCGGCAGCCTGGGCCCGATCTACGGCGCGCAGTGGCGTTCCTGGCCGGCGCCGGACGGAAGAACGATCGACCAGCTCGACGAGGTGGTCGAGCAGATCCGGCAAAGGCCCGACTCGCGCCGACACGTGGTGTCGGCCTGGAACCCGGCTGACCTCCCGGACGAGTCCGTCTCACCGCAGGAGAACGTCCACGCCGGGCGCATGGCCCTGGCGCCGTGTCACTGCCTTTTCCAGTTCCATGTCGCCGACGGGCGGCTTAGCTGCCAGCTCTACCAGCGCTCGGCCGATTGCTTCCTGGGCGTGCCCTTCAACATCGCCAGCTATGCGCTGCTGACCCTGATGGTGGCGCGCGTGACGGGTCTGGCGCCCGGCGAATTCATCCACACCTTCGGCGACGCCCACATTTATCTCAACCATCTCGAGCAGGTCGACGAACAGCTTTCGAGAACGCCTTTCCCGCCGCCGCGCATGCACATCGACAAGGATCGAACGCGACTGGGCGATTTCGTCTACGAGGACTTCCGGCTGGAGGGTTATCGCTCGCACCCGGCCATCCGGGCGCCGATCGCCGTGTAACGACGCCCGGCGCCCGGCATTCGATCAGGTGCCTGCGAAGGCGTCGGGGCCGTCGACATCCGAGAGCTTGCGGAAGACGGCCAGGGCCGCGCCCACGAACAGGGCCATGGAAACCCAGAGTCCCGAGAGGAAGCCGACCGTGCCTTCCGACCATGCTCCGGCGAAGTAGTCGATTCCGGCCTCTGCGCCGGGCATCGGCACGAAGCTCATGCCGTACATCGCCGTGTAATGCATGCCGCAGACCGCCAGTCCCATCAGCAGCGGGCTCAGCAGCCGTTTGGTGCCGCGCCAGTGCACGATGATGCGCAGCGCCGCGGTGGCGGCTGCAATCGCGATGCCGATGGACAGGGCGAGAATGGCGTTGTCATGGGTCATCGCCATGGGCATGCGCATGGCCGACATGCCCAGGTAGTGCATTGCGGCGACGCCGAGCCCGAAGACTACGCCCGCGGTCAGCCAGGCGACGATGCTGTCGCGCCAGCGATGGGCCACGAACAGTCCCATGCCGGAAAGCAGAATGGGCAGGCCCAGGGAGAGCAGGGTGGTGCTCACATCGTAGGTGACCGGGCCTTCCATTCGGAACGCGAGCATGCCGGTGAAATGCATGGCCCAGATGGCGCAGCCGCCGAAGATGATCGCGGCCAGCGACAGCCAGCCGAAGTTGATCCGGCCGTCGCGCTCGACGATGAAGTCGGCGAGATAGAGACTGATCAGGGCACCGATGACCGAAATGACATAGGACAGGCCGACCAGCGCCAGATCGTGGCTGGCGATGAATGCTTGCATGGGTTTTCCCCT
>JAASTB010000041.1 GCA_021767625.1 Wenzhouxiangella sp. | reverse complement strand
TTGCCCAATACGACGAGCTATCGGCCGGTGACGTCAAGAAGGCCGATCGACTGCGTGAGGTGTGCCGGGCGCACGAGATCCACACCGACGATTCCTGGGGCTGGGGTCGCCTGCTCATGGAGCTGTTCGAGGAGGGTGTCGAGCACCGTCTCGTCCAGCCCACCTTCGTGACCCAGTACCCGATCGAGGTTTCGCCCCTGTCGCGCCGAAACGAGGACGATCCCGATTTCGCGGACCGTTTCGAGCTGATCGTCGCCGGCCGCGAGATCGCCAACGGTTTCTCGGAGCTCAACGATCCCGAAGACCAGGCCGAACGCTTCCGGGCCCAGGTCGAGGCGCGCGACTCCGGGGATGCCGAGGCCATGCACTTCGACCACGACTACATCCGGGCGCTGGAGTACGGCATGCCGCCGGCCGCGGGCGAGGGCATCGGCATCGATCGGCTGGTGATGCTGCTGACCGACTCGGCCTCGATCCGCGACGTGCTGCTGTTTCCCTATCTCAAGCCCGAAAGCTGAGCGCGGCGACTCCCCCGAGACTCCAGCATGTGACCGACCCGGCACGGTGCCGGGTCGGCCCGGTCATTGCCAGTGCTTCAGTTCACGCTCGCCGATTGGAAGCGGTCGCGGAACAACAGCCCCATGATCGTGGTCGGTCCCAAGGTGTTGACCGAGACTTCGGGCGTGACCGCATCGGCGCCCAGGTCCAGCACGACGTCGCTGTTGACCGGCTGCGCATCCAGCTCGATCTCGAAGTTGAACAGCGTGAACCAGGTCAGGGGATTGCCCGCCGGTGCCTCGAACAGCACGTGGTCGTTGTTGACCGTGATGTTCCAGTCGTTGCCGGCGTTGTCGTCGATGTCGCCGAACCAGGTATCGTGGACGGTCGCGCCGTCGGGAATGTCGATCCGGAAGCCCTCCATGGCGCGGTCGAAGTCGTAATTCTGGAGCGCGTAGTTGTAGCGGAAACGGCCGGGTTGCGTCTCGGTCACCTTCACCAGCAGGCGCAGGTGCCCCTGGGGCATGTTGTCGGGATAGGGTGCCCCCGGTGTCTCGGACGGAATCGTGATGACGTCGTGGTCCGCCATGGGATTCGAGGTGTTCTCCGGCACCCACTGCGAAATGACCGGTCCCTGGCTGAACGAACCGGCGTTCATGAACCAGCCGCCGCCCGAGGGCGAGGGATCGATGGGGCGGAAACCCATGGTGTTCCAGATGTTGGCGTCGTACTGGACGACGTACCAGGCGTCCATGAAGTACTGCGTGTCGGGCTGCTGGAACTCGGTCGGGTCGACCAGGAGGCGGTTCTCCCACTGGCCGGCGAAGTCGGTCTGGTTGCCGGTGCAGCCGGGGTCGAAGAAGGAGCCGCAGTTGTCCCACAGGCCCAGGCTGGCCTCGATCTCGTCGCGGGGACCCTGGTAGGTCGACGTGTCGTTGTTGCCCGACGAGTAGGTGTCTTCGCACTCCGGCCAGAGCACGTGCGAGCTGCCGCAGGAATTGCAGTTGACGTTGATGGTGAGGAAGGCGTGCTTGACGCCGGATCCGGCCAGCATTTCCATTCGACCGTCGGTCATCTTGTAGACGTTCCAGACCAGGAAAGGATGCTGATCCTCCGGTGTGTAAGGGTAGATCGAGAGGTCGTCGAAATGGCCGATCCAGGGGATGTCGGCCAGGCCCTCGTTCTTGAGCGTGGCCGAAGGCGCGGTCTTGATCCGCCCTGTACCACCCTGCGTGCCCTGGTAGGCGACGTTGCCCATGCCGATCAGGGAAACGTCGGCCTCGAATTGGCCTTCCTGCGGCCAGATCGGCCGTTCGCTGCAGCCGGGGACCACGCCCGCCAGCTCCGCACCTTCGGGAACCGACATGCCGAGGTCGAGCCACCCCAGCGCGATCGGCATGCTGGCCATTTCCGGCAGGCCAAGCTGTTCGGCCAGGTAGGCCGAGGCCTCGACTTCGGCGTTTGCTGCCGACATGGCGCCGCGTTCCGGTTCGAGCACCACGTGGATGTGCGACATGGTGAACAGGCGATTGCCCTGTCCGTCGACGGCGACGAAAAGGGGGTGTCCGGCGTTCTCCCCGGGTATGAGCTGGATGCTGTCGAGCGCCAGCTCGCGACCGCCTCGCCGGAAGACGAGCCCGGTGTCGACGGTCAGTCGGCCACTGTCCTGGAGTAGGGATCGGAATATTCCCCAGGGCGCGTGGACCTTCATCGGTTCCGCCTGGGATACCGGAAAGTGCAGGCGCTGACGGGTGGTGACCGGTTCACCCCGGTGCAGGATTTCGATGCCGAAGTCGGGCAGGAAGTCACCGCGGATCTCCAGGGTCATGCTGCCGCCCTCGGTCTGCCAGACCTGTTTGGGGTCCGGCTGCTGGGTCTGGCCGGGCGCAGCCACGACCAGGGCACCGAGCAGCAGGGCCCAGCGCATCATGAAGGAACAGGGATGTTTCATTGTTTTTCCTAGGCTGGTAAATCTTGACCAGGCGCAAGATTAACCCAATCGTCAGTGACTTGCGAACGCGGGCGGGCAATCCTTTCCCCGTGGCAGCTCTTCCGGCCTCGTCGGCGGCCGGGAGATCAGCCCCGGGCGACCTTCGCCGCCGGGGCTCTCCGCGCGGGCGCCGCATGCGACGAGCCCTGCATCCAGCGTGAGTCCCAGGCTACGGCCTTGTCGGGATAGCGTTGCCTGACCACCTTGCGCAGTTCCGCGGCCCGCCGGGGATCCCGGAGGCTTTCCTCCAGGATTCGCGCCGCCTCCATCCAGGCCTCGGCAGTGTGACGGAATCGGCCGTCGTCCGGGGACAGGCCGATCAGCAGGCGAAATGCCGTCTGGTGATCGCCGGCCTCGTCGAGCTCCAGGGCCAGCCGA
The DNA here is from genome assembly GCA_021767625.1 of Wenzhouxiangella sp. Taxonomy (GTDB): domain Bacteria; phylum Pseudomonadota; class Gammaproteobacteria; order Xanthomonadales; family Wenzhouxiangellaceae; genus Wenzhouxiangella. The sequence continues at coordinate 8,592 of JAASTB010000041.1, read as the reverse complement.
TAGCGGGTCTCGCTGACTCGGGGCACCCAGTTGTCCAGCTGCGGGCTGTATCTTTGCCAGAGTGCGGTGGCGGCGGTCGCAGAGCCGCTCTTGAACAGGCGCTGCATCCTTCGCTCGAGATGGCTCCGGAACTCGCGGGGCCGGGCTGTCGTGCACACCAGGCGATCGAACTGCTCGTTGAGGCGGGGATCGTCCGGAAAGCGGGTCAGGGCCCGGCCGAGCAGCAACCGAGCCTCGTGCGTGCGCTTCTCGCGCAGCAGGGACGCAGCATCGGCGGCCAGCATGGCCGGCTCGTAGACGGCCGGGTCCGGTTGCCGGGGCCGGTCGATGGGCGCCACGCCGGCTGAATACTCGAGCATGCGGCGATGCAGCCGCAGGGCCACGCCCAGGTAAGCGCTGGCCGCCAGCGCCAGCAGAACCGACGCGAAGGTGACCGCGGCCGGAAGCAGCGGCGCCGCCACCGGCAGGTGCAGGATGGGGGCGGCGATGATCACCAAGCCCGCGGCGCCGGCGGCGACCGGCAGGTACTGCTGACGGGTGACGCGGGCAATGCGCCGCAGTCCCTGCGGGTCGATCCCGGCGCGCGGTGTCTCCTGGCTGACCGCGGCCATCAGGGAAAGTGGCAGCAGGGCGGCGACGAGCAGAGCGGCCACGACGAGGAGCGCCACCGACCCGCTGGCAGCAGCCAGCAGCAGGACTGCGGCGTGGGGCAGGCCCAGCGGCAGCATGCGCACGCAGTATTCGAGTTGCTCGATTTCCAGCAGTTCACCGAACGAGGGCGCCTTCGAAGTTCCTTCGCCGGCGCGCTGGGTCAGCGCGATCATCAGGGCAAGCAGCACGGCCCCGACGGGCAGCGTGAGCAGGAGTCCGGCAATCGAGGTGAACCCGACGGCGGCCAGCAATGAGGCGACGGCCGCCACCGCCAGGCCGGGCAGCCCGATGGCATGGCCCAGGGCAAGGCGGAGGCCGGATACGCGTTCTTCGGAGTCGGGATGCAACTCGCTCATCGCGCTGCCACACAGCGGACAATCGACTTCAAGAGGGAGTTGCTCTGCGAACGGTTTGCAGGACGTGCACAGCGGCAACCGGCAATCGTCGCAATACCAACGGGCGGGTGCTTCAGCGTGAAAGCGGCAAGGAGAGGGCTTCGGGTGCTTCATAGAGTCTTACTCCATCGTCACCCCCTTTGTTCAGGTTTATTCAAGGAATTCAATCGGCTGGTCTCGCAAGCTTACCAGCATTCCGAGCAAACGCCCAGTCGCCTCGACAAGGGTATGCCGGAAGGGGTCGTAGAATCGCGATATGAAAAAAGCCATGTTCGACGTTATCGTGATCGGCGCCGGATGGAGCGGACTGACGGCGGCCACCCGGCTCGCCGCCGTCGGCCGCTCCGTGGTGGTGGTCGAGAAATCGCGCGGTCCGGGCGGTCGCAGCGCCGCGCGTCGGCAGGGCGGGTTCGCTTTCGACCATGGCGCCCAGTACCTGACCGCCCGCAGCGACACCTTTGCGCGCCAGGTCGAGGCCTGGTCGAACGCCGGTCTGCTTGCGCCCTGGCGCCCGGAGCTGGCGGTGTTCGGCACCAGGCCCTCGGGTGCCGGCGAGACGCCGGCCGAGCGCTGGGTAGGCGTTGGCGGGATGAACGCGGTGCTGCGACGGCTTGCAGCGGGCGTCGAGTGTCGCTGGCGCTGGCATGCCGAGAGCCTCGGCTTTGAAGAGGGCGGCTGGCGAGTGCGCTCTCGAGAGGGCGACGTCCTGCATGCACGGACCCTGTTGGTGACCGCACCCCCGTCGCAGTCGGCGGCGTTGCTGGGAAGCGACCATGCGCTGTCGGGGCTCCTGCACTCGGTCGACATGAAGCCTTGCTGGGCGATCATGGTCGGTTTCCGTGATGCGCCCGAGGTGCCGTTCGAGGCTGCTTTCGTCAACGAGGGGGCCCTGTCCTGGATCGCGCGCTGCGACGTCAAGGCAGGGAGGAGAAGCGCGCCGGCCTGGGTCGGTCACGCAGGTGTGGAATGGTCGCAGGCGCACCTCGAATCGGAGCCGGAAGAAGTCGCTTCGGCCCTGCATGCGGAGATGGGCAGGCTGGCTCCCGGTCTTGCATCGCGGCCCGCTCTTTGCGTTGCCCATCGTTGGCGCTATGCAATGGCCAGCCGGGCGCTCGATGGCCCGATCCTGGCGGATGACGCGCGGAAACTGGTCCTGGCCGGAGACTGGTGTGCCGGCGAGCGCATCGAGGGTGCCTGGATCAGCGGGGTTTCTGCCGCCCGGCGCCTTGAATCATTTCTGCCCTGAACCCGACCGTGGCTCAGCTCAGCGGAGCGGCCGTTTCCTGAAGCCTGAGCTCCACCTTTCCATTGTCGTCGCGAGCGACGGTCAGCATCGCCAAGCCCGGGTTCAGGCGCAAGGCACTGCCGGTGTCGTGCCAGTCACCCAGCACGATGCGCTGGCAGTGTTGCTGATCGATGGAGAGGTCATGAATGGCTCGGCGATGGGTGTGGCCGTGGATCAGCCGTCGCACGCCGTGATGCCGGAAGGCCGCCGTCACCGCGCCGGCGTTGACATCCATGATGCTCACCTCCGTGCTGCCGGTATGCCGACGACTCATCCAGCGGGCCAGGCGTGCGAGCAGGCGCCGGAACCAGGCCGGCTTGGACAACACCTTGTGCTGCCAGGCGGGGTCGCGGACCTTGCGGCGAAACCGCTGGTAGGACTCGTCGTCGGTGCACAGCGTGTCGCCGTGCAGCAGCAGGATGCGCTCGCCCTCGAGCTCGAGGAAATAGGGTTCCTCCACCCGCTCCATCCGGGCCTCGCGGCAGAAGTCGTCGCCGACGAGAAAGTCCCGGTTGCCGCAGATGAAGTAAAGCTCGGTGCCGTTGCCGGAAAGCTCGGCGAGGTGGCGCGCAACCCGGCGGCCGAGCTCACCGGGCGCGTCGTCGCCGATCCAGGCCTCGAACAGGTCGCCCATGATGTAAAGGGCCGAGGCTTCACGGGCCGGCCCGTCGACGAAGTCGAGGAACAGCTGCGTGGTTTCCGGTCGCTCCTCCTGCAGATGCAGGTCGGCGACCAGGTAGGTTGGTGCGCCGTTACTCAGAAAGCTCGACCCTTTCGATGATGACCGGTTCTACGGGGACATCACGATGCATCCCCTTGCTGGTCGTCTCGACCGATCGGATCTCGTCGACCACGTCCATTCCGTCGACTACCCGGCCGAATACCGCATAGCCCCAGGTCTGGCCGGACATCTTGCCGCGATGATTGAGGAAGTCGTTGTCGGTGACGTTGATGAAGAACTGGGCCGTGGCCGAATGGGGGTCGTTGGTGCGCGCCATCGCGAGCGTCCCGCGCTTGTTCTCCAGGCCGTTGTCGGCCTCGTTCTCGATCGGCTCGCGCGTCGACTTCTGGTTGAAGTCCGAGTCGAACCCGCCGCCCTGGATCATGAAATTGTCGATCACGCGGTGGAAAATCGTGCCGTCGTAATGCCCGTCGCGGGCGTAGCGCAGGAAATTCGCGGTGGACTCGGGCGCTTCATTCTCGAACAGTTCGACGGTAATGGCGCCGAGGTTGGTATGCAGGATCACTGTCGGATTCTCCGTCGCTTCCGGGGTGGGGGACTGGTCGGTCTGCTCGGTTTCCTGCGCGGCCAGCGGCAGGGTCGCGAGCATCAGCAGGGCAATCAGGCTTCGCATTTGAGTGGTTGTTCCATGAGTTGCACAATCCCTCATAATACGGTTTCGAAGCAGGAATGTCAGCGAAAGAAAGCATGCGCGGAGAAATGGAAGACGGGGAATTCCGGGCCATCGCGTTCGACGGCCGCGGCCTGCGGCTGATCGACCAACGGCTGCTGCCGGAAACCGAGTACTGGCTGGAGATTCCGGACACCGAGGCGGCGGCTCGCGCCATTCGCGATCTGGTCGTGCGCGGCGCGCCGGCTATCGGCATCACGGCCGCTTATGCCGCCGTCCTGGCCGCCCGGGAGTGTCCCGGCGATGCTGCCGCCTGGAACGAAGCGCTCGATCGTTTGGAGCGAGCGCGCCCGACCGCGGTCAACCTGAGTTGGGCTGTAGCCAGGATGAGGCGCTGCGCCGAAGGTCCGGCAGGCGTCGACCCCGACGCCTTGCTCGAAGAAGCGCGGCGCATCCACGCCGAGGACATCGAAGCCAACCGCGCCATGGCGCGGGCCGGGGCGCGCGAGCTGGGCGACTCCGTCGGCGTACTTACCCATTGCAACACCGGTTCACTCGCCACTGGCGGCATCGGGACCGCTTTCGGCGTCATCGCGGAGGGCTGGCGCCAGGGCCGGATCGCCCGCGTGTATGCCGACGAGACGCGACCGTGGCTGCAGGGATCGCGCCTGACGGCCTGGGAGCTGGCCCGGCTGGAAATTCCGTTTCGCGTGATCGTCGAGGGCGCGGCGGCCTCGCTCATGGCGGTGGGAGCCGTCGACTGGGTGATCACCGGGGCCGATCGCATCACGGCCAACGGTGATGTCGCCAACAAGATCGGCACCTGCATGCTGGCCGTGCTGGCGCGCCACTTTGGTGTGCGCATGATGGTCGTGGCGCCATGGTCCACCGTCGATCCGAACCTGCCCTCGGGCGATCGCATCGAGATCGAGGAGCGCGATCCGACTGAAATCTGGCGGGCGGCCGGGATCGAGCGGGCCCCGGCTGGCTTCGACGCCTACAACCCCGTCTTTGACATTACGCCCGGTGACCTCGTCGACTGCATCGTCACCGAGCGCGGCGTGCATTTCCCACCCTATGACTTTGCCTCCCCGGGATTGGTCGAAAGCCCCTGAAATCAGCCGTCTGTGGTAATATTTCGGGTTTGTTGCGTCTTCCCGGGGCGGCATCTCGCCTACCCCGGAAGCCCGCCCTGAAATTCAATTTTTTCAGGCAATTATCAGAATAACTTAAAGTAGTTACGGGGTTACCGTAGATGGCGGAAATGGCACGCGAAGTGCTCCAGGTGAACCTGGAAGACGAAATGCGGCAGTCCTACCTCGATTACGCCATGAGCGTGATCGTGGGCCGGGCGCTTCCGGACGTTCGAGACGGCCTCAAGCCGGTGCACCGGCGCGTACTCTACGCGATGCACGAGCTGGGCAACGACTTCAACAAGCCCTACAAGAAATCGGCCCGCGTGGTCGGTGATGTCATCGGTAAGTATCACCCCCACGGCGACTCGGCCGTCTACGACACCATCGTGCGACTGGCCCAGCCGTTTTCCATGCGCTACATGATGGTCGACGGCCAGGGCAACTTCGGTTCGATCGACGGCGACTCGGCCGCGGCCATGCGTTACACCGAAGTACGCATGGCCAAGATCGCGCACCAGATGCTGGCCGACATCGACAAGGAAACGGTCAACTTCATTCCCAACTACGACGAGTCGGAGCATGAACCGACCGTCCTGCCGGCGCGCGTACCCAACCTGCTGGTCAATGGCGCCTCCGGCATTGCCGTGGGCATGGCCACCAACATTCCCCCGCACAATCTCGGCGAGGTCATCAGCGCGCTCCTGGCCATGATCCGCAAGCCGGATATCGAGATCGACGAGATCATGGAGCATCTCCCCGGGCCGGACTTTCCGACCGCGGCGATCATCAACGGCGCGGCGGGCATCGACGAGGCCTATCGCACCGGGCGCGGTCGGATCTACCTGCGTGCGCGCACCGAAATCGAGACCGACGAGGACAGCGGCAGGACCCGCATCGTCGTCAACGAGTTGCCCTACATGGTCAACAAGGCCCGCCTGCTCGAGAAGATCGCCGAGCTGGTCAAGGCCAAGCGGGTCGAGGGGATTTCCGAACTGCGCGACGAGTCCGACAAGGACGGCATGCGCATGGTCATCGAGCTCAAGCGCGGCGAAGTGGCCGAGGTGGTGCTCAACAACCTGTTCCAGCTGACCCAGCTGCAGACGGTTTTCGGCATCAACATGGTCGCGCTGGTCGACGGGCAGCCGAAGCTGCTCGACATCCGCCAGATCCTGGCCGCCTTCCTGGCCCACCGCCGCGAGGTGGTCACCCGCCGCAGCCTCTACGAGCTGAGGAAGTCGCGCGAACGCGCCCACATCCTGGAAGGCCTGACCGTCGCGATCGCCAACCTCGACGAAGTCATCGCGCTGATCAAGAGCTCCAAGACCCCGGCCGACGCCCGCGAAGCCCTGCAGGGCAAGCGCTGGGATGCCGGACTGGTGGAATCCCTGCTGGGCCAGGCCGGTGCCGAGCTGTCGCGCCCGGAAGATCTCCTGCCCGAGTACGGGCTGGGCGAGGGCGGTTACCAGCTCTCGCCGCAGCAGGCCCAGGCGATTCTCGACCTGCGCCTGCAGAAGCTCACCGGCCTGGAGCAGGACAAGCTCTCCGAGGAGTACGAGAGCATTCTCGACACCATCCGCGAGCTGATGCGCATCCTGTCCGAGCCCGACGCGCTCATGGAGGTCATCCACGACGAGCTGGTAGCCCTGCGCGATCAGTTCGACGACGTGCGCCGCTCCGAGATCGTCCGCGACCACCTCGACCTGACCATGGAAGACCTGATCACGCCGGAAGACGTCGTGGTCACGCTCTCACACGCCGGTTACGCAAAGTACCAGCCCCTGGACCGATACCGGGCCCAGAAGCGCGGCGGGCGAGGGCGTTCGGCGGCCAAGACCAAGGACGAGGACTTCGTCGAGCGCTTCTGGGTAACCAACACCCACGACACCCTGCTGGTGTTCACCAGCGCCGGCAAGGTCTACAAGACCAAGGTGTATGAACTGCCGCAGGCCGGGCACAACAGCCGCGGCCGCCCGATGGTCAACCTGCTGCCGCTCGACGAGGGCGAACGCATCAACGCCGTGTTGCCCACGCGCGAGTTTCCCGACGACTGGTTCGTGTTCTTTGCGACCCGTGCCGGTCGCGTCAAGAAGACGCCGCTGTCGGACTTCGCGAATATCCGTTCCAACGGCATCTGGGCGGTGCTGCTCGAGGATGACGATGAGCTGGTCGACGTGGCGTTCACCGACGGCAGCTGCGACATCCTGCTGTTCTCCTCGGCGGGCAAGGCCGTGCGGTTCCACGAATCGGATGCGCGCCCCATGGGCCGCCAGACTCGGGGCGTCCTGGGTATTCGACTGAAGGACGACCAGCAGGTCGTTTCCATGCTGGTTGCCGACGAGGGCGACGTCCTGCTGGGCACGGCCAACGGCTACGGTAAACGCACGCCGCTCGAAGAGTTCCCCGTCCACAAGCGCGGCGGTCAGGGCGTGATCGGCATCCAGACCGAGGGCCGCAACGGGCCACTGGTTGCCGCACTGGCCGTATCCGACGAGGATGACGTGATGTTGACCTCCAACGCGGGCACACTGGTTCGCACATCGGCCGCGGAAATCTCGCAGATGAGCCGCAATACCCAGGGGGTCACGCTCATTCGTCTCGGTGAGGAGGAGCAGCTCATCGGCATGGCCCGGGTGGCCGCGTCCGAAGACGAGGACGACGAAGTCGCGGACGAGGAATCCGAATAGCTCCCCCCGGGCCGGCGCACGCCGCCGGCCCGCCCGATCAGTCGGTATTCAGAAAGGGGCGTCTTCGAAGCGGTCGCGGAAGACGCGCTGTTCGACGCCGGTGACCTCGACCGTCACGTCCACGACCACCAGTTCGGCAATCGGATCATCCGTCACGATGCACAGCAGGGCCTGGTGCTGACCGGGCTGGAGCGATGCCGCATCGAGCGTGATGCCGACCTGCTGATCGTCGCCCGGCGAGAGCGTGCCGCTGGCCTGTGCAACGGTGATCCAGGTGACACCCGAAGGATCCACGCATTCCGGCGGTTGCTGCTTGTGCAGCGTGATCGACACGTCCGACCAGTCCATGGCGTCGTTGTAACTGTGCTCGAAATCCAACTGCCAGGCCCCCGCGTCGGCCACGCCACCGGTACCGAAGATGTCCTCGCCGACGTGGGTGCTGGTATAGCTGCCGTCATCGTCGGAGCCGCTACCCTGAAAATTCCAATCCGGGTTGTCGGTCTGGAATCCGCCGACCGTATAGCTGGCGCCATCAGGCGAGGTGACGGTCATGATCATGTCGGAGGCGTAGGTGCTGGTTCCGGAAATGCCCGCGACATCGCCTTCGAACGTGAACCCGACCGCCTGTCCCCTCGACGCGATGCCGCCGTCGACCGACTGGCTGGCCGTGCCGTTGCCGGGCAGCACGAAGTCGTCCAGGTCCAGCGTCTCGTCCAGTGACGGGTCGTGGCCACCCCGGGTGCCGGCCGGCAGGTCGGCGTCGATCGACCAGGTCAGTGGTTCGCTGCCGACATTGCCGATGGTCAGGTCGAGTTGTTCGCTCTGGCCCTGTTCGATCGTGGCGCCGAGACTGGAGGGGGAAACGGCGGCACGTTGCTCGACCAGCCAGACAGCTTCGGGCACGCCGACGTTGCCTTGTGTATCGCTTGCCTGGAAAAATACCAGGGCCGGCAGCTCGATCGGCTGCGGGGGCGTGAATTCGCCTGCGAAACCCGACACGGGATCGGTGGAATCGGGCGCGATGTCGAAGGTGGACGCGGCCTGGCTCGGCGGCACGCCGATGCTGGCGCGAATTTCGGCCAGGTCGTG
>JAASTB010000377.1 GCA_021767625.1 Wenzhouxiangella sp. | reverse complement strand
CGGCACCGGACGATGCTCGAAGGGCTCCCACTCCCAGGTGCCGATCACCAGCACCAGCACGAAACCCAGGTGCACGGCGACGGCCAGCCCGAAGGCCGCCAGACCGTCCTTGATTGCCTGTTTGCGCCGGGAGTCAATCATGGCTTTCAGTTCTTGCAACCGCAGATTTCGCAGATTGACGCAGATTCGTGGGAATTCGCACGGAAACAGACATGGCACTGGAGAGAGAAAGAACTCCGGCTGTCAATTTGTCGCTCCAGAATCTGCGCGAATCCGCGAAATCTGCGGTTCCACTGACCGCCTGCGGTACAGAAGACGCTCACTCTCCTTCGGGCTCGGGGTCGCCGACCAGGCCGACGGAGGCCACGCCGGCGCGCTGCAGCAGGACCATGGCGCCGTAGATGTGCTCGTAGGCCACGTCGCGGTCGCCGCTGACGGTGACCTGCAGCTGTGGGTTCCGGGCCACGATGGCGCTGACGGTGTCGACCAGGGTCTGCTCGTCGATCAGCTCGGGCGCATCGCCGGTGTCCAGATAGAGATCGCCTTCGGCGGTGACCGTGACCATGAGCGGATCACCCTGGTCGGTCAGCGGTTCGGCCGAGCCCTGCGGCAGTTCGACTTCCACGCCCAGGTTCATCAGCGGCGCGGTGACCATGAAGATGATCAGCAGCACCAGCATCACGTCGATGTAGGGCACGACGTTGATTTCCGACATGCGCTTGCGGCGGCGCCGGATATAGGGTTGATCGGACATATCGAATCAGATCCTTTGTCAGCCCTGTTCCTGCAGCTTGCGCGCCTGCCGGTGGAGAATCGAGGCGAACTCTTCCTTGAAGTTGTCGTAGCGGATTTCCAGGCGCTCGACCTGGTTGGAGAACTTGTTGAACGCGACCACCGCCGGAATGGCGGCGAACAGGCCCATGGCCGTGGCGATCAGGGCCTCGGAAATGCCCGGCGCCACCATGGCGATGGTGGCCTGCTGTGAACCGGCCAGGCCGCGGAAGGAATTCATGATGCCCCAGACCGTGCCGAACAGGCCGACGTAGGGGCTGACCGAGCCGACCGTGGCCAGGAAGCTCAAGCGATGCTCCAGGCGGTCCATCTCGCGGGTCAGGGTCACGCGCATCGCGCGCTGGGCACCATTGGTGATTGCGTCGGGATCGAGGCGGCGCTCCTCGCGCTGCCGCGTGAACTCGCGAAAGCCGGCCTCGAACACCGCCTCCAGGCCCTCGCGCGGCTCGCGGCTTCCGGCCACCGAGTCATAGAGCTTGTTGAGGTCGGCGCCCGACCAGAACTTCTCCTCGAACTTGCGCGAACGCGACTCGGCCCGCGCGAGCATCTGGCGCTTGCGGAAAATGACCATCCACGAGGCGACCGATGCGGCCACCAGCAGCGCCATCACGAACTGCACCAGCAGGCTGGCTTCGCGGATCAGTTCCCAGACTTGCAACTCGCCGTTCATTGCGGCTCCTGTTCCTGTTGTTGTTGTGCAATGGCCTCGCGCAGCTTCTCCGGCATGCGCGCCGGCGCGAAACGGTCGGCGGCCAGGCAGGCGGCGTCGACGCGCGCCGTGGCCAGCAGCTCGCCGTCGTCCGCCCGGACCATGCGCTGGTTGAACGTCAGCGAAGCCGCTCGAAGGTGTTCGACGCCGATCGTGATCTCGAGTTCATCTTCGAGCCGGGCCGGGGCGACGAATCGGATGTCGACCCGGCGCACCACGAACAGGCGGTTCTGCTCGGTGCGCATCGGCACCTGGGGAAAACCCATGGCCAGCAGCCAGTCCGATCGGGCCCGCTCGAAGAACGCCAGGTAGCGGGCGTGGTAGACCACGCCGCCGGCATCCGTGTCTTCCCAGTAGACGCGGTAGCGGAAGGGTTCGATCATGTCTCGGAGCGGCTGTTGAACAGGTCTTCGGGTTGGTCTGGAGGATTAAGGCCGAAGTGCTTCCAGGTCGCCGCCGTGGCCATGCGGCCGCGGGCGGTACGCATCAGGAAGCCCTCCTGGATCAGGTAGGGCTCGATCACGTCTTCGATCGTGCCGCGCTCTTCCGAGAGGGCCGCGGCCAGGCTCTCGACGCCGACGGGCCCGCCGCCGAAATCCTCGACCAGCTTCTTGAGCAGCCGGCGGTCCATCGAATCGAAGCCGCGGGCGTCGACCTGCATCATTTCCAGGGCCTCGGCGGCGACGGCCTCGACGATGCGGCCGTCGGCGCGAACCTGGGCGAAGTCGCGCACGCGCCTGAGCAGGCGGTTGGCGATGCGCGGCGTGCCGCGCGAGCGCCGGGCGATTTCCAGCGCGCCTTCCTGGTCGGCCTCGATGCCGAGGATGCCGGCCGAGCGAACCACGATCTCGGCCAGTTCGTCCGGCCCGTAGAACTCGAGGCGCTCGACGATGCCGAATCGGTCGCGCAGCGGCGAGGTGAGCAGGCCGGCGCGGGTGGTCGCCCCTACCAGGGTGAAGCGCGGCAGGTCGAGCTGGATCGAGCGCGCCGCCGGCCCCTCGCCGATGATGATGTCGATCCGGTAGTCCTCCATCGCCGGATAGAGCACCTCCTCGACGACCGGGCTCAGGCGGTGGATCTCGTCGACGAAAAGGACGTCGCCGGGCTCGAGATTGGTCAGCAGCGCGGCCAGGTCGCCGGCGCGCTCGAGTACCGGCCCGGAGGTCTGGCGGACGTTGACGTCCATCTCGTGGGCGATCACGTGCGCCAGGGTGGTCTTGCCCAGGCCCGGCGGGCCGAAGAT
>JAASTB010000376.1 GCA_021767625.1 Wenzhouxiangella sp. | reverse complement strand
TCGGTGAATTCGGTGTGTTCGGTGGTTTCTCGGTTTTAGTCCGATCCGGCGGTATTGGCTTCGTTGACGTGGTGGACCGTTCGTTGGGGGAACGGGATGGAGCAGCCGGCGGCTTCGAGTTCGGTCTTGATCTGTTCGAGCAGCTCGCTTCTTACCACCCAGTAGTCGGCGGCGTTTACCCAGGGGCGGACGGCGAAGTTGACGCTGGAATCGGCCAGGTCCATGACCAGGATGGCCGGCTCGGGATCCTTCAGCACCTTCTCGTGGCCGGTGATGACCCTCCAGATCGTGTCGCGGGCAACCTTGAGGTCGTCGCCGTAGTCGACGCCGATCAGCAGGTCGCAGCGGCGCGTTTCGAAGGCCGAGTAGTTGGTGATCGGGGCCGAGGTGATCTGGCCGTTGGGCACGATGACGTTGCGGTTGTCGGGCGTGATCAGTTGGGTGTTGAACAGGCCCACGCGCTCGACCGTGCCCGAGACGCCGCCGGCCTCGACGAAGTGCCCCTTCGTGAAGGGCTGGTAGCCGACCAGCATGACGCCCGATGCGAAGTTCGAAAGGCTGCTCTGAAGGGCCAGACCGATGGCCAGCGCGGCGCCACCAAGAATGGCGATCAGCGGCGTGATGGCGACCCCGACGTAACTGATCGAGGCCAGGATCACGCACAGCAGCAGGGCCGAGTACAGGATGGTGCCGAGAAAGGCGACCAGCATGGCGTCGAGCTGTTTGCGGGTCATCGCCTTGTTGGCCAGCGCGACCACGGCCTTGGCGACCCAGCGGCCGATGATGAAGATCAGCAGCGCGCCGACGACCTTCCAGGCGACGGACAGGATCTGCGCCGTTTCGAGGTTGGCAAACCATTGTTGCAAGCTTTCCATGCGGGTCTCCCTTCGTTTCGTTCGGGTTATTGGGGAATCATGATCCGCAGCAGAGGGTACGTCAAGAATGTTGCGGGGGTGTCAAGGCGTTTCAGGATTCAGGTTTCAGGTTTCAGGTTTCAGGAAGAAAACACGGGTTCGGGGTTCCGGGTTCGGGGTTCCGGCGGCTCGTCCGGGTTCTGGGGGGGCTTTGCCGCGATGTCGGGGCGGGCCGCGTGGGTCGGGATCGGATCCTCGACCCACGCGGGTTTGACCGGCGAGTTGCGATGGTTCTTACTTGGGTTCCAGGCGGACGGCGCCGTCGAGGCGCAGGGTGGTGCCGTTGAAGTAGGCGTTCTCGACGATGTGGGCGGCCAGGCGGGCGTATTCCTCGGGCTTGCCGAGGCGCTTCGGGAAGGGGATGGACTCGCCGAGGGCCTGCTGGACCTTCTCGGGCATCACGTCGACCATCGGGGTGTGGAACACGCCCGGGGCGATGGTCATCACGCGCACGCCGAAGCGGGTGAATTCGCGCGCCATGGGCAGGGTCATGCCGACCACGCCGCCCTTGGAGGCGGAGTATGCGGCCTGGCCGATCTGGCCCTCGTAGGCGGCCACCGATGCGGTATTGATGATGACGCCGCGCTCGCCGTCATCGTTGGGCTCGTTGTGCTGCATGAGGTTGGCCGCGGCCTTGCCGACGTTGAAGCTGCCGACGAGGTTGACCATCACGGTCTGCGAGAAGGTCTCGAGCGGCATCGGCGCCTCGCGGCCGAGCACCCGGCCGGCGCCGAGGATGCCGGCGCAGTTGACGGCGACGTTGATCTCGCCGAGCCAGTCCTTCGCTTCGCCGAGGACCTGCTCGACTTGCGCTTCGCTGGTGACGTCGGTCTTGAAGAACTTCGCGTTGCCTTCGCCGAGCTTGCCGACGGCGTCAGCGGCCTTTTCCTCGTTGACATCGAGCAGCGCGACCTTGCCGCCGAGCGAAACGAAATGCTCGGCTACGGCAAAACCCAGCCCGGAAACACCGCCGGTAATGACGGCCTTGATGTTCTTCGTATCCATTAGTTGACTCCTTGCAACAATAAAATCAAAACCGTGTAACCACGGAAATCACGGAAGACACGGAAATTTAAAAAGACTCATAAGACGAGTCGCTTGACTTGAAGGCGGTTGGCGCCGAAGTTGATCAGCATTCCCACCTTCAGGCCCGTCGTTTTCAAATAGCTGAGAACTTGCGCATGATGCTCGGCAACGATGGACTTCACCGCCTTGATTTCCACAAGAACTCGTTCCTCTACCAGGAGATCAGCTACGTAATGGCCAACTGGCGTGCCGTCTTCGTCCTTGACCGTCAGAGGTGCCTGTACGAGCACTTTGAGTCCCGTCTTCTCCAAACGGTTCGCCAGCGCGTTCTCATAGACCTTTTCCAGGAAACCACTGCCGAAATAGCAGTGCGTGTCGTAGGCAATCTTGACGATGCGCCCTGTGAGTTCGCCATCGACCAGCCAATCCTCCAAGGGTTCGCGGATCTCATGAAAGGCAGTTTCCGTGCTTTCCGTGTATTCCGTGGTTCCCATGTTTTCGCTTTTCAGCTGCGCTTGAGGATGGCCTGGCCGGTGCGGGAGCGGGGGCGGTCGAGTTCGCCGGCTATCCAGTCGCCGACGCGGGCGAGGGCCATGAGGTCGATGCCGGTTTGCATTCCCAGGCCGTTGAGCATGTAGACGACGTCTTCGGTGGCGACGTTGCCGGTCGCACCCCGGGCGTAGGGGCAGCCGCCGAGGCCGGCGACGGAGGAGTCGACGACGCGTACGCCGGCATCCAGGCAGGCGTGGATGTTGGCCAGGGCCTGGCCGTAGGTGTCGTGGAAGTGCACGGCCAGCTGTTCCAT
>JAASTB010000040.1 GCA_021767625.1 Wenzhouxiangella sp. | reverse complement strand
GAGAGGTTGGTCTGCGGGTCCACCTCGATGAAATAGTCCTTGCCCGGCGCGTTGCCCTCGATGAAGTCGATGAACCACAGGTTCTCGCGCGAGCAGTGGTTCAGCACCAGGTCCGCCATCAGGTCGAAGTCCTCGGCGATCGCCTGGATGTCCGGCCAATCCCCCAGGTCCGAGCGCACCGCCCGGTAATCGGTGATCGAAAAGCCGTCGTCCGAGCTGAACGGGAAGAAGGGCAGGATGTGCACCGCGCTGAAGGCGCCCTTCAGGTGGTGCTTCAAGAACTCGTGCAGGGTACGCAGCGGAAGTTCGCTGGGGCTCTGGATGCTGTCCCCGTAGGTGATCAGAACCGCGCTGGCCTCGTCCCAACACGGTGGTGCATACACCCGCTCCCGTGCCCCAAGATGGTTCGCGACCAGGGCCTCCAGGCGGTCGGCGATCCCGGGGGCAGCCTCGTCCCCATACAGGAAGCCAAGCCGCGCCAGAATGCGCTCTCGGGGGAGCAACTCGTCTGGTTCAGGGGCTAAGCGGGGTTCGCTCATGGTGAAATATGGAGCAATATTTGCGCCAAGAGGCCTCAAGAAGGGCTGCTAAGCCCCTGTCATTTATGCGAAACTCTATCCCCAAGATGGAAGGGGCAAAAGGAAGAGCATAATGACCCCAGAGCAAGAAGCACGGGTCAAAATCGATCAACTCTTGGAACAGGCCGGTTGGCGAGTTTTTAACGCCGACGAAGGCACCTTGTCTTACCAACAGCTTCCAACAGAATCTCTAACTTTTTCGCTGCGGCAGACCGTTACCGTGGCGCACCCTCGGTGCGCCACGCTCGGCGCCATTATCCCAATAATCATCAGGGGTATGCTGCTATAAATCCGTGCTCGCCCATACAGATTTTAGGATGCTTTATCAAAAGCAATTCGAAAGGAGACTTTTTGTGCCGAGTCCGCAGGTAGAACGTTTGATCGAGCGCATTCGTCAGGCCCTTCCTCGATATGGTGACCTAGATGAAGCCGTTATGGCAGTCCGTGAAGAACTTGATACGTTCGATCGGGGTCTTTCGGGACGATTGGCTGCGGAAATAAAAGAGGCAAGGGAATTCGTGGCCCGTGAATTCGAAAAGATCGAAATACTCCACACGCATTCAGTCATTAAAAAACGACCGCAATGGTATTTTGGACCAAAGCCAAACGATCTCCATTGGCCTGCAGTCAAAGCCTTCCTGCTGAACGAAAAGAAATGGCCGAAGGAAGACGTTACGGGCATTGACGATGCCTCCAATGAGGTTGTGTCCCTCCTCGAGAATCCGCGAGATCCCGAAAAGCAGCAATTTTCATGTCGAGGTCTGGTGGTCGGTCATGTGCAGTCTGGCAAGACTGCGAACATGACCGCGGTCATCGCGAAGGCGCTCGATGCGGGATATGACACTGTGATTGTTCTTGCGGGCCTGACAAACAAGCTGAGGTTTCAGACGCAGATGCGGGTGTACAACGATCTTGCACGAAGGAACCCTATGAACTGGCAGGTTCTGACGCCGAACGAAATGGACAGGGACTTCCGCGCTCCGCCTCAAGGGGGGTTTTTGTCGCACTCCGATAAGGCTCAGCTGGCCGTCATCAAAAAGAACGTCTCGCCACTCGGTGAACTTCGGAAGGCGATCGATGAGACATACCCCGCTGTCCTCCGGCAACTCAGGGTTCTCGTGATTGATGACGAATGCGATCAGGCTAGCGTTAACTCCGCGCGCGGGGAACTGGACATGACCGCGATCAACCAGCGCATTCGGGAAATTCTATCCATGCTTCCGGCGGTCACTTATGTCGGCTATACAGCGACACCGTTTGCAAATGTCCTCATTAATCCATACCGCGTAGATGGCCAGGATCTCGACGATCTCTATCCTCGCGATTTCATCACAGCACTTCCGCGTCCGGAACGATATTTCGGAACCGAACGATTGTTCGGCAGGACACCAGAGGATCCCGAGAGCCCGAGACCTGAAGAGGAAGGTCTCGACATGATCCGGGAGGTTCCTCCGGAAGAGGAGGTTCTCTTGCAGCCGCATAATCGCAAGGAGCGTGATGCATTCCAGCCAGTAATGACGCAAAGTCTCGAAGATGCGATCCTCTATTTTCTTGCATGCTGCGCCGTAAGGCACGCGCGAGGTGATAGAGAGCAGCATATGACCATGCTGGTGCATACCTCTGCCTACGTCACGACACACGAACGCGTAGCGGCACTGATTCAAGGCTGGGTCGATGTACACCGCGACAAGTTGGCCGATCCCTTGTCGGATCTCGGCACGCGGATCGCGACACTGTGGAAGGACGAGAACGGTCGGCTGCCGATGGACATCACGGACGCGCAAGCGGTATCAACTGACCAGCTCTTCGAATTCTTGCCCGAAGTGCTAACGCGCCTCGAATTTCCGGTCGAGAACGGGGCGAGTGATGATCGAATCGACTATTCAGGCCGCCCCAAAACATACATCGTGGTGGGTGGCTCGATCCTCGCGCGAGGACTCACACTAGAAGGCCTGATGGTCAGTTATTTTCTTCGGTCGGCAAATCAGTATGACACGCTACTGCAGATGGGGCGCTGGTTTGGTTATCGCCCGCGCTACGAGGATCTTCCTCGCATCTGGATGCCGGACGAACTAAATCGTAGATTCAGATCTCTGGCGGCTGTCGAGCAGGAAATCCGTGATGAGATCGAACAGTATCGTCTGCGGGATTTGACTCCTATGGATATCGCAGTCCGCATTCGCGCCATACCCGGTATGGCGATCACTGCAACGAACAAGATGCGCTCAGCCCGTCGCTGCGCTGTGAGCTACTGGGGCACTCACCGCCAGACGTTTCGGTTTGCGCACCGTGACAAGGATGTCCTCAGACGGAATTGGGCCGCCGGCGCTGAACTCGTCAGCCGTATCGAAGCGCTCGGCCTGCGTGATCGCGAAGCCGAGGCCGCAGGACGAAAGCTCTGGCGTACGGTGCCCAGGTCGTCGATCCGCAAGTTCATCGAAGCCTATGCAATTGAAACCTCTCACGCCGACCTTCTGCCGGATCTTCTGATTCCCTTCCTCGAGGGTGGAGATCCTCGTCTCGACCACTGGAACGTGGGCATAGTTGAGTCTGCACAAGGCAAACCGTCGGATGTCGATTTCGGCACTGTGGGACACGTTAGAACCGTAAGACGCGCGAAGCTGAAGGACTCGGGTTCGATCGCGGATATCAAGGCCCTGATGTCCAAGCGCGATATCGTGTTCGACTGTCAAGATATCAATGCGCAAACTAGCGGGTGGGACGCTCTCAAGGCGGCGCGGGTCGAGGTTGTCGGGCAGATACCTCTTCTCCTGCTTTATCCGATCGATCGCCATTCGGAGCCCGAACGAGAAAGCAAGGTTCGTGTGCCTCTAGACGCCGCGCATGACATCCTTGGTCTTGGACTCCTGTTTCCGGGTTCAGTCACCGAAGGAGGCAACTTCGTCTCCGTCGATCTGGAGCCGGTCTCGGTCGAGGAGCTCGAGGAGATCGAGGAGGAGGAAGCGGCACAGGCGGAGGCAGCAGGTGTCTGACGATTCGGCCATGGGATCTGTGACGCGACAGTGGAACGTTCTGCGAGCCGGCGGCGGTGCCGAGGGCCTTGAAGTGGCTTCACTGCCGCTCGAAGCCAGAACTCCTGCAGGACCGATCCGTCTTGCCGTAGGCCCGAATGGGGAAGGTAGGTTGCTGGTTCCGTTGTCACCTGGCGACCGTCCACAGGTAATGGAATCCGGCCCAGCCCTGCGTATCAGCGTTTCCACATTCACACATAAAGGGCTGGCATCACGATTCCTAGACCTAATGTGCCTTTCGACGGAGCTCGAAGCGGTGTTTGCCGACGTCGTAGACGAGATACTCGTACGCATTGCGGCAGGCGCAGGCATCTCGGAGGCTGTCACAGAGACGATCGACGATTTCCGCGCGCTGCTGGTTCCGCAGTCCCATCGTGAACCCGAGAGGAACCGGGTCGCCGGACTAGTCGCGGAACTCATCGTCCTGAACCAATTGCTTGACCTCTCAAGCGCCGCTTGGCGGACATGGCGCGGGCCAGCGGGCGATCGTCACGACTTCAGGATTCGTGACACCTCGCTCGAGGTAAAGGCATCGCTTCGCGCGGGCGCCAGTGTGGTGACCATCAATGGCCTGGAGCAGTTGGAACCGCCGGCCGGCGGTTCCCTTCACCTGCTCCACATGGTTCTCGAACCGGTCGACGGCGGCCTTCTGAATGTGTCGGCGCTGGGTGGTCAGGCTCTCGCAAAGGCTGATGAGCCATCAGGCCTGCGTGAACTTCTGATGGGCGCAGGATGCGATGACGTTGATGATCAGGGATGGAACCGGCATTCATTCAGGCTGGACGCGGAACAGCTCTATGACGTTTCGTCGGACTTTCCCCGGATAGCCTCTTCGCGTTTTTCGGATGGAAAAATACCCGCTGGTGTGGTCGATGCCACCTACCAGATCGACCTCGGATTCGCGGAAGGCTGCGGGGTTACAGCCGCCAAATTCGACGAATTGCTTCGGGAGTTTGCCTCGTGACTGAGCCGATCATGCAGCTTCACTCCGAGCCATATGGCTCCACCGGAAACATCGGAGAGAATTTCCGGCGACTTCTCGGAGCGCCAACACTTGATCCCCTCCAGACGGTCATTCGGGAATCCGTCCAAAACATCGCCGATGCAGCAAAGCTTGGAAAAGGGCCCGAAATGCTGATCAGGATCCGGACACTGGAGGCCGCTCAGCGCGACATTCTTGAACACCACGTCCTCGCGGAACTTCCTGCAGAACCGACGTCCAACCGGCAGATTCGTGAGACCCTAGATGAGGATCCCTTGGTTGTTCTAGAGGTCTGTGACTTCGGAACCGTGGGCCTCGGTGGACCGACGCGATCAGACCGCATTCCCGTGGGAACGAAGCTGACGGACTTCATCGACTTCTTGCGCAATATTGGAACCCCGCGAGATACCGGGCACGGTGGAGGAACCTATGGCTTCGGCAAGGTCGCGCTCTACAGGGCAAGCTCCTGCAGCACCCTCATCGTCGATACCCTTCCACACGATGCCGGCCCGGATGACCGTCGGCTGATTGGCTGTCATGTAGGGCGCTCGTTCGAGATTCCGGAAGACGATATGCTGCGCAGGTTCACCGGGAGGCACTGGTGGGGCGTTCGAGATCCCGAAGACGGGGTTGCCGATCCCATGACGGGGGTGAGTGCCGACGCGCTCGCGAACGCCCTCGGCTTCCCCGATCGCAGGCACCGGGGGAGTGGAACCTCAATTATGATGGTCGGTTTTCAGACCGAGGACAAGGATCTGAGTGTGTCGGCCGGCCGGATTATCGAGTCGCTACTCTGGAACTTCTGGCCGCGGATGATGGCAGATCTGCCGGCGTCCCGGCGGTTTCGATGCACGGTCATGCTCGAGGATGAAGTTATTCCCGTGCCGGAGCCAGAGTCCCTCGCACCATTCGATCTGTTCTGCAAGGCCATGCGCGCAGCGCGTCATAGTGAAGGAAATGACGTGCGACACATCGAGTCGTTGCGGCCGATAAAATCCCTCGGAACTCTTGCGGTAGAGAAGGGACTTAAGTCACCACGTCGACATCTCGTTCCGACGGATTCGCTCGTGCCGGATCAGCTTCATCACATTGCGCTGATGCGGCCAGTCGAGCTTGTGGTGAAGTACCTCGAGGGTAATCCGCTACCTGACGAGCGACTCGAGTGGGCGGGTGTGTTCTTGGCGAGCGATGAAGATGAGGTCGAGCGCGCTTTCGCTGACTCCGAACCACCGGCGCATGACGACTGGATTCCGGACAACCTTCCCAAGGGGAACGAGAAGAGCTACGTCAATATCGCACTGAGACGTCTGCGGGAGGCGGCGTCCGAAATGGGTCTTCAGCCTGCTCCGGCTGCTAAGGATGGGGACGATGGGCCACCACTGGCGCGACTCGCAGGTCGGCTGGGTTCCGTCCTCGAAAATGTGGGGGGAGACGGAGCCAGCCGACGTCGGGCCACGGGTGGTGGGAGGGGTTCACGCCCAAAACGCGCACGAGCCACACGCCCTGTCTTCGAACATCTCGAGGTGCGCAAAGACCACAAGATCGCGGTGTTCTCGACTGAGCTAACCCAGGACGCGAAACGAAGCGGCGCCGTATTGCAGGCGACCGCGGCTGTGGCTATCGAGGGAACAAAACTCGATCGATTTGGCGAAGGTGCGCCAAATCCGGAAGTTATTTCGATCAGGTGGGCCGACGGCGAGGAAGTAGCCAAAGGTGCTGTCTTGGCGCTTGCCGGACGCGAGGGGGGCTTAGAGATTTGCGTGAGGGTTCCCGAGGACTGCGCTGTGACCGTCGAGGTTGAAGTTCTTGAAGAGGCAGTTTCGAGATGAACCGGAGAATTGCCTTTCCTTTTCTCACGCTTTCGGACGCTGCTGTCGAGGCGACTCCGTGGGAAGTATCCATTGATGGAGTTGAGTGGGTCGAAGCCGGCGACTTTCTTTCGAACTGGGACTCGTCAAGCGACATTCACGTGCGAAGAAGATTCAAAGTGCTGCGCGAGATTGTCGCAGCCGATCTGTCCCTCCCTATTGAAGATCTGAATTTGTCGCTAGGTGTCCGGATCGGTACTGGACAGGGCCGTCTACCCCGCCTTGTGGTCAGCCGGCACACCAGAGCCGTCGATTGGGAGAATCCGGCCTGGCAATTCGAAAGTGTCATCAAGGGAGGGATGCTCTCGATGGTTCTTGATCTTCATGCACAGGTCACACTGGCGTCTTCGCCTAACCGACCGGGCGTACTGTCTCCGACATCCGTCGGTGACCGTCTCTGGTCGGACAGTGTTCGTATCCGGCTAGAAGGCGAAGAGCCTCGCTTCCCGATCGAAACAGCCGATCTTGGCCAGATCTTGGGCGGCGGGCTGCAGGGGGACGCCCCTTGGTATCTTCACTGGTCTCCTCGTGACTGGAATCGTGACTTCCATGGAGCCGTCCGGCTGTACCTGAACAGGAACGCGATTGAGTTTCTTGAGCGGATCGAAAATGAGGATCCGCACACCCTTCAGCTCGTTCTTGCGGACATCATGAGCCAGATCTGCGAGAGATTTCTTGTCGATGCTGACGCCGATATTGTCGAGACGGAGCCCGGGTCGCTTGCCGCTCAGGCGGCCACATGGCTTCGAAAGGCGTGGCCGGGAAAGGATGTCGCCTTCATTCGTTCCGTCCTCGAGAGCCGCCCGGGCGTCTTTCGCGCCACCTTTCTTTCGCTTGCTGAACTGGGAGAGGCATAGATGAGCCTGCTCTTGCCCCGACTTCCTGGCCCGGCTTGTGAAAGCGTGATCCGAGATTTTCTCGAACACGGGCTTGAAAGGTGGCGGGGATTCGACCCGGCGAACCTTCCTGTCTCCGTGCGGTTTGCAGCAACAGGTGGAACACCAGTCGGAACCTCTGAGTTGGAAGAGCTGCGCGCTGACTTGGAGGAGCTTGCCCGTGCTCATGGTTTCGGAGTGACAAACGACCGGAATTCCCTTGCTGCCTTCGATGCCAAGGTAGCCGCTTGGCTTGCACAGGCCGAGCTATTTTCGACAGGCGAGGCCCTGCGTGATGATGTCTGGAGCTTCGTGTCGGCGGTCGTTGCCCCCGACATCGTTCATTGGCGCTTCGGTGCTGCGATCGAGCGCTATATTGGAGGGGTAAGGAACACGTTCCAACGTCTTTGGATGCGCGGACGCGCTCTAGATCGCGGCCCGGATCACCCTGAGCGCTGGAAGTTGCTGACGAAGCTCACCGAGGATGCCTTGGTGCAGATTACTGAGCGACCCAGCATTGGCAGCGATCCTGTTCTAGCTCGGGCGGTGGGGGAAGCTTGGATCCGTGCTTCAGAAATTCACGGGAAGTCCGCGATGGAATCCATCATGCGTCGCGCGATCCTCGGCATTCGTATTCGGAACGAGGTTCGATCCCTCGCTGATCTTCGGCCCGACAATCTGGCGGATATACTGAACCAGATGTTCGAAATATAGCCGATGCTGTTGCACGGGGTGAACAGGGCGAAGCTACAAATCTTGGCAACTAACGCCATGACAGGCGGTCAGAGGCAACTGTAACGTTGCTTTCGCATCGGTCAGTATGCGCTCCTTGGGAACTTGCAGCGGAGCGGCCCACCGTTCCATCGCGTCCTTAAATTAGCAGGATTTTCAGGGTGCCGTTATGAGCGCGGCCGGGGAGGCGCCGATGGAATCTCGCCGCCGGGATTGCCGGGGCTTCTGAGTGCGGTGACGAGTTCGGCGATCGTTTCGGCGGGGTCATGCTTGAGTCCGCACTCCCAGACAACAAACACGCGCCAGCCCGCCTGCACCAAGCGCTCGCGGGCCTCTGTATCCCGGCGACGATTTGCCTCGAGTTTCGGGAGCCAAAAGTCCTGGCGCGACGACGGCGTGGTGGCATAATGGCAGCCCTCATGACGATGCCAGAAGCAACCATGTACGAAAACTACTGCCCGGTACTTTCGCAAGACGATGTCCGGCTTGCCGGGAAGATCCCTGACATGCAGCCGATACCCGAACCCAGCTGCATGCAAGGCGCGACGCACCAGCATTTCAGGTCCAGTGTCCTTGCCCCGGATTCCGGACATCATCCGGGAACGCGCGTCTTTGTTTACGATATCAACCATGTTGCCGACGTATTCTATCACCGTTGGAAGGAAGAGCGCGGGGTGAGGCCCATATGATTCACGTTATTGACCTGTTCGCCGGTCCGGGGGGCCTTGGAGAGGGGTTCAGCGCATACCGGGATTCCCGGGGAGGAGCTCCTTTCAGTATCGACCTGTCGGTGGAGAAGGAAGTCAGCGCCCACGCGACGCTTACCCTCCGCTCATTTCTGAGGCAGTTCGGTGACGATGAATGGCCTGAGGACTATTGGCGCTATCTTCGCGGAGAGATCGAACGTGAAGACCTGTATGCCCGATGGCCGGAGCAGCACAAGGCGGCACTAGCGCATACTTTGGGTATGCCGACAGCCCTTGGTAAAGACAATTCACGCATTGATTCTCGAATCAAGGAGGTCATCCGTGGTTGGAAGTCGGACCCCAGCGTAGTAATCGGGGGTCCTCCGTGCCAAGCCTATTCCCTGGTGGGCCGGTCGAGGAATCGCGGCAAACAGGGTTACTGCCCGGAAGACGATGAGCGCAATTTCCTGTATCTGGAATACCTTCGCATTCTTGCTCGGGTGCAGCCCGCGGTCTTCGTGATGGAAAACGTCCGCGGGCTGCTGTCTGCGCAGGTCGGTGGAGGACCCATCTTCCAAGCCATCCTCGGTGACCTGCGCCGACCAGGGAAGGCGGCCGGGGTGAGGGGGGCCGGTGGTCTCGAATACTCGATTCGTTCGCTCGTAGTCTCCGATGAAGACCCGCAGCCCGAGGATTTTCTGATCCGATCCGAAAACTACGGAGTACCCCAGGCGCGCCATCGCGTAATTCTTTTTGGTATCCGCACGGATCTTGGCGTGCAACCTAAGGTGCTGGAAAAAGGCGAAAGGCCAATTAGGGTCGACGAAGTGATCCGCGGACTTCCGCGCCTTCGCAGCCGCCTGTCACGTGGGGGAGACAGCGGAGAAGCGTGGAGAAAAGCAATAGTGGGAGGTACCAAACCACTGTTGCGTTCAAGTCACGGACTGCCCGACAAGCTTCGTCACGCGATGTCTGACGCTTTGGATCGGCTTGGGCACGAATTGCCGCTCCAGTCTGTGAGCTATAGCCGTGGGCGACCAAGACTCGCTCATGCCGCGACAGCTGACCTCATGCAGTGGCTATCTGGCCGCTCCAGAGTGCTTACTGGGCATGTCTCGAGGGGGCATATGGGGACTGACTTGCATCGATATTTCTTTGCGGCGTGCTGGGCTGAAGTGCATGGCGGGAAGTCCCCCAAGGCGGCAGACTTTCCCTCAGTCCTCGCGCCGGATCACGCGAATTGGGAAAGCGGCAAATTTGTGGACCGGTTCCGTGTTCAGGCAGGAAACCGGCCGTCCACCACCATAACCAGCCATATCTCCAAGGATGGGCATTACTATATTCATCCGGACCCTACTCAGTGTCGTAGCCTTTCCCCACGTGAGGCAGCGCGTCTCCAGACGTTTCCTGATGACTATCATTTCGAGGGTAATCGAACACAACAATTCGTGCAGATCGGAAATGCCGTGCCGCCATGGCTGGCAAGGCAGATCGCGGCAATCGTTTACGAACTTCTGTAGAAGCATTGCTCTCCGGGGCGCTCAGCTGTCCGAAATAGCCGCAGCTTAATTCAGACACTCATTCCCGAGATGGCCTGATCAGCCAACCGACCCCAGCGCTTCCCTGCAAAGCTTCGTGATAGCCCCAAAGTCACCCGTCGCCACACTCTTCTTCGGCACGATCCAGCTGCCACCCACACACACCACGTTCGGCAGCGCCAGGTAGTCGTTCATGTTGGCCAGGCTGACGCCGCCGGTCGGGCAGAACTTCATCGACCCGAACGGTCCGGCAAAGCCTTTCAGCAGTTCGATGCCACCCACCGCCGAGGCGGGGAACAGCTTGCAGCCCTCGATGCCGTGACGCATCGCCAGCATCACCTCGCTGGCCGTTGCGACGCCCGGGATGAAGGGGATGGCTTCCTTCTTTGCGCATTCCAGCAGCTCGTCGCTGATGCCCGGGCTGAAGCTGAAGCGACCGCCGGCGTCGCGCACGCGGATCATCTGTTGTGCGTCCAGCACGGTGCCGGCGCCGACGTGCATGTCCGGCAGGCCCTTGGCGATGCGCTCGATGCTCGCCAGTGCGGCGTCGCTGCGCAGGGTGATCTCCATGATGTTGATGCCACCTGCCAGCAGGGCTTCGGCCAGGGGCAGGGCGTGTTCGGCGTCGTCCAGCACCACCACGGGGACGATCGGCGACAGCTTCATGTAGTTGATGGCGTTCATGCGCGTTCTTCACCCACGGGATCAAAGATGGAGGCGCCCTGTTCGGCGCTGCCGACGCTGTGGCGCATGGTGGCGAACAGCTCGCGGCCGACGCCGAATCGATTATGGGAGAGGTCCGGTTCTTTGAGCTCGCGCTTGGCCAGTTCGGCCTCCGGCACCTTCACTTCCAGCAGTTTCTGCTCGACATCCAGCACGATGATGTCTCCGTCCCGGACCCGGGCGAGCATGCCGCCGTCGTGCGCCTCCGGCGTGACGTGGATGGCGGACGGTACCTTGCCGGAGGCGCCGGACATGCGCCCGTCGGTGACGATGGCGACGTGGAAGCCGCGGTCCTGCAGCGCGCCCAGCGGCGGCATGAGGCCGTGCAGCTCGGGCATGCCGTTGGCCTTGGGGCCCTGGAAGCGGACCACGGCGACGAAGTCCTTGTCCAGCTCGCCGGCCTTGAAGGCCTTTTGCAGGGCCTCCTGGGAATCGAACACGATGGCCGGCGCCTCGATGCGGTGCTGCTCGG
>JAASTB010000375.1 GCA_021767625.1 Wenzhouxiangella sp. | reverse complement strand
CTTCGCCTGGGTGACGCCAGGCGCGTCGAACAGATTCTGTTCAACCTCATCGGCAATGCAGTCAAGTTCACGGAATCGGGCTCGGTCGACGTCGGAGTCGACACGGAGAGCGGGGAGGGGCACAATCCGGTAGTCATCACGATTCGTGATTCCGGCATTGGGATTCGCGAGGAGGACATGCGGAACCTGTTCCGGCCGTTCCGGCAGATCGACTCGACCCTGTCGCGCAAGCACGAAGGCACGGGCCTGGGCCTGGTCATCTGCAAGCGGCTCACGGAGTTGATGGACGGGGACATCGAAGTGTCGAGCCGCTGGGGAGCGGGCACGACCTTCACGCTGCGACTGCCGCTGGCGGCCGCCAAAACCGGGGAGCCGGCATGAAGGGCAAGATTCTCCTCATCGAGGACAACGAACAGAATGCCTACCTGGTCAGCTACCTGCTGGGCGCGAGGGACTGGCAGGTCGTCGCCGCCAGCGACGGCCGCTCGGGCCTGGACCTGGCCGACGCGGAGAATCCGGACATGATCCTGCTCGATATCCAGCTGCCCGGCATGGACGGCTACGAGGTGGCCCGCAAACTCAGAGAGAAGAATCACCTGGACGGCACGCCGATCATCGCCGTAACCTCGTATGCCATGCCGGGCGATCGCGAGAATTGCCTGGCCGCCGGCTGTACCGGTTACATCGAGAAACCGATCGACCCGGCCACCTTCGCCGAGCAAGTGGAGCGATACGCGAGGAACGCCGAATGAGGCATGCGCTGATCGTCGACGACCACGAGGAGAACCGATACCTGCTGCGGTCGCTGCTGGGTGCCAACGGCTTCGAAGTGTCCGAGGCCGAGAACGGTGCGGTCGCCCTCGATCGGGCGCGCCGCCAACCGCCCGACATCGTGATCAGCGACCTGCTCATGCCGACGATGGACGGCTACACCCTGCTGCGGGAGTGGAAGTCCGACCCGCAACTGACCGGAATTCCGTTCCTGGTCTACACCGCCACCTACACCCAGGCCGAGGACGAAAGGCTTGCCCGCGACCTCGGCGCCGACGCTTTCCTGATCAAGCCGACCGAACCGCAGGTGTTTCTCAAGCGCCTCGAGGCCGTTCTCGAGCAGGCCGAGCACGAACCCGTCCAGCCCCGTCAGCCGAGTACCGGCGGCGCCGAAGCCGACCGACGCTACAGCCAGGCGCTGGTGAGGAAGCTCGAGGAGCGCAGCGCCGAGCTGGCACGACGGGTCGAGGAACTGCAGTCGGCCAAATCCCAGATCGAGCGTCTGAATCGCTTGTACTCGGCACTGAGCGCAATCAACAAGCTCATCGTGCACACTCGCTCCCGCGATGAACTGCTCGAAGGCGCCTGCCGGATCGCCGTCGAGCGCGGCGGATTTACGCTGGCCTGGGTCGGGCTCCTTCAGGACGACGGAAAAACGGTCGAGGTGGCGGCCAGCCAGGGCGGCAACGACGCCATGCTCGAACACATGCGCGCCATCGTCGCCGAGCCTCCCTTCAGGACACCCGTGGAAATCGCCATCGGCGAGGACCGGATCTTCCTCAGCAATGATCTGTCGGCGGAAAGCCGGTTTGCCGACATCAGGCCGGTCTTCGAGCAGAACGACCTGGGCTCGACGGCGGCCTGTCCGCTCCACGCCAACGGTGAGGTCGTCGGTGCAATCAGTCTGTTCTCGAACGAATCGGGTTTCTTCGACGCCGCGCTCACCGGCCTGGTCGAAGAAATCGCCGGAGACCTGTCCTACGCCCTCGACAATTACCGGCGCGAGGCACTGCGCCAGGCCGCCGAAGCCAGTCTGAAATCAGCCGAGGAATTCAACCGGCTCAGCCGTCGTGTCATCGAGGCCTCGCCCAACGGCGTCATGATCACCTCGGCATCATCGCCCGACACGCCCCTCGTCTACGTCAATTCGGCCTTCGAGAGGATCACCGGATTCAGTCGCGACGAGGTCATGGGCCGCAACCCTCGTTTCCTCTACGCCAACGATCGCGAACAGCGCGGCCTCGTGACAATTCGCGATGCCATCAAGAACGTTCACGAAGGGGAAGCGGTACTTCGCTATTACCGCAAGGACGGCACTCCCTTCTGGAACGAGTTGACCATTGCACCCGTATTCGACGACGAGGGGCAGGTCAGCCACTTCGTCGGCATCATCAACGACATTACCGACCGGAAGCAGTACGAAGAGCAGCTCGAACGTCAATACAGCCAGGACACGCTCACGGGCCTGGCCAGCCGCAACCTGCTGCAGGATCGCGTCGAGCAGGCCATGACTGCCGCGCTTCACGACGAGAGCGTCATTGCCCTGTTGTTCATCGACCTCGACCAGTTCAAGCGCATCAACGACAGCCTGGGCCGGGCTGCAGGGGACATCGTCCTTCGCGAAGTCGCCGCAAGGCTTCGCAGCACGGTCGGCCCGCGGGATACCGTCGCCCGCCTCAGCGGCGACGAATTCGCGGTTCTGGCTGCCGACGTCGAAGATACCGGCGAGCTTCCCGGTCAGGCGAACGCCATCTTCGAAGCCCTGGAAAGACCGATCAGGGTGGCCGGGCGCACGATGAACATCACCGCGAGTATCGGCATCAGCGTTTTCCCCGGAAACGGGGATGACTACAACACCCTGCTCCGTAACGCGGACATCGCCATGTACCGGGCCAAGCAACTCGGTGCCAACCACTTTCGGTTCTACACCGACGACATGAACGCCTCCGCGCTCGAACGGGTCGACATGGAGTCGAGGTT
>JAASTB010000374.1 GCA_021767625.1 Wenzhouxiangella sp. | reverse complement strand
TTCCTGCTGCGCATCCACCAGGAGACCGTCGCCGGACTGCCCGATCCTGCGCAACGCAGCGCCGAGGGCCTGGTGGATTTCTGGCTCGAACGCCTGGTGGGCCGACCCGTGGCCTCGGGCCGCCGTTCGGAGCTGATCGACTTCATGCGACAGAACGCCGCGGCCGACGCGCCGCTCGACATCACCAGCGGACTCCCCGACGGCAACTGGAATTCGGGCAACCTGAGCGCCCACTACACGCCCTCGCGTCTGCGCGCCGCCGTGGCGCTGATCATGATGCTGCCGGAGTTCTACCAGCGATGAGACGCCGAGCCTTCCTCCAGGGGTGCTGTGCCGCGGCCTTGGCCGGGGCGGTGCCGCTGACCACCTTCTGGCGCCCGGCGGCCGCTGCGGGCCGCACCAGCAACGACGTTATCGTCTACGTCTTCCTGCGCGGCGGGATCGACGGGCTGCACCTGGTCGTGCCCTACGCCGGCGCCGAGCGCAGCCAGTACGAGTTGCTGCGCGACAACCTGGCCATTCCCGAATCGAATCTGCGACAAATCGATTCGCAGTGGGCGCTGCATCCACGTGCCGGCGGCGGGCCAGGGGACGGGGTCGGCAGCCCGCCAAAATGGCTGCACCGGCTGTGGGACGAAGGCCGCCTGGCCATCGTCCAGGGTTCGGGCATGCCCCAGCATCTCTCGCGCAGTCATTTCGACGCCCAGGCCTGGATCGACCTCGGCACGCCCGGCGACAAGAGCACGCCCGACGGCTGGCTGACGCGCTACCTGGCCGCCGCCGACGGCCTGCCGAGCGCCGACATCGCGCCCGTTTTCGGCTTTGCCGACACGCGCCCGATGTCGTTGATGGGATCGAGTGCGGCACTCACCGTCGCCTCGCCCGAGTCCTTCCGGGTCGACGGGTTCCACTGGTCCTGGAACGAAACCAACCCGGACCTGGCCGGTCACCAGGCCGCGCACCGCCGCCTCGATGCGCTTTGGAGCGGCGGGGGCGCCAGCCCCTTGCTGCAGGCCGGTCGCGATACGGCCGACGCCCTGGAGCAGATGCGCGAAATGGATTTCGACGGCTATCTGCCCGAAGGGGGTGCCGACTATCCCGGCGGCACGCTCGGCGACCAGTTCCGCAGCCTGGCCCAGCTGATCAAGCAGGACATGGGAATCGTCGCCGCCACCGTGGACTACGGCGGCTGGGACACGCACGCGGGGCAGGGCATGCCGCAGCCGGGCAATGCCAACCACTACGATTACTACGGCATACGCGTCGAGGAGCTGTCCCGGGCGCTCGACGCGTTCTATACCGACCTCTCGGCTTCTTCTCAGGGCAACCTGATGAACCGGGTCAACGTGGTCGTGCTCAGCGAGTTCGGCCGCAAGGTCCGGCCCAACGACGCCAGCGGCACCGACCACGGTCACGGCAACGTGATGTTGGCCCTCGGCGGGCGCGTCAACGGCGGGATGCACGGTAGCTTCCCCGGCCTGGATGCGGGTTCGCTGTTCGAGGGGCAGGACCTGGCCACCACGACCGACTACCGGCAGGTCCTCGCCGAAGCCCTGGTGCGGCGGATGGGGCTGTCGCCGGCGCAGCTCGAAGCCGTGTTCCCGGAGTTCGGCAGCTACTCGCCGCTGGGCGTGTTCTCGACGGCCTGATCCGGGCGGGCTTCTTCCCGGCCCTTGCCGTCCAGTCCCCGGGCCTCGATCAGGTAGCGAATCTGCGGCTCCCGGCCGCGAAAGGCCCGCCAGGAAGCCATCGGCGCGCGCGCATTGCCGCGCGCGAGGATCTCGGCGCGCAGCCGTTCGGCCAGCTCGCGATCGATCGTCCCGTTCTCCTCGAAGGCCGCGAAGGCGTCGCTGGCGAGCAGCTCCGACCAGAGGGTCCTGAAGTCGCCGCCGTGACGCCGCCGGGCGAACACGCTGGCGAGTCCGCCGCCGTGGTGGCGGGCCGACACCAGGGCGGGAAGACGCAGGTCCTCGCGAATCCGCTTCTCGGCTTCCTCGAGCGCGGGAACGCGACCTTGCGGCGCGCCGTGCAGCGCGAGGTCGAGTTGGATGGCGGCAATCAATTCCAGGGTTTCCAGTCCGGGCGTGGGGCGGTCCGCCCGCGCCAGGTTCGCAGCGACATCCAGACCCAGCGACTCGCCGCTTCGGTAGTGGCGCGCGTAGCCCGTGATCACTTCGGGGGCGAGCGCCCAGCGTTCGAATATCAGCGCCGGGAACTCTACGAAGTCCGCCGGCACGTTGGTGCCCGCCAGCGCCGCGTAGCTCACGTCCGAGAGCAGGCCGTGGAGGGCATGCCCGAACTCGTGAAACAGGGTGCGCACCTGGTCGACCGAGAGCAGGACGGGCCCGTCGCCGGTCGGCGGAGGCAGGTTGGCGACCACGGCGAGTACCGGCAGCGTGCGTGTGCCGCTTTCGACGTCCTGCACCCGGTACTGGGAAGTCCAGGCACCGCCGCGCTTGCCGCGGCGGTGGATCGGATCGAGATAGACGATGCCCAGCGCCTGGCCGCCGCGGTCGATCACTTCGTAGGCCTTCATGTCCGGGTGCCAGGCCGGCAGGTCTTCGCGGGGGCGAAAGCGCAGCCCCCACAGGTCGGCGGCCAGGCCGAATGCGCCGTCGACGACCGCAGCCAGCGGCAGCCATTGATCCGGTTGCCCGTCGGCGCCCTGTTCCAGCAGGCGCTGGCGGTAGTACCACCAATCCCAGGGCTGCAGATCGCCCTCGATGCCGTCGGCCCGGGCCAGCGCCCGGAG
>JAASTB010000373.1 GCA_021767625.1 Wenzhouxiangella sp. | reverse complement strand
CGGAGATCTTCCTCGGACAGGTCATCGGCCGAGGGTTCCGTCGGACTCGTCTTCGCGGCCGTATCCTGACCACGCGCTTCGGCCGATTCCTGCGCTTGTGTACCCGCAGCCTCGGAATCGCCCTGTGGCGAGCAGGCAGTGATCGTCAAACAAATCAACAGGCCCCAAATGCAACGCATGACTCGAACCTCCGCACAAAGTCTCGATGATAATGCCAGTATCCGCTCCCGCGCCAAACCGTGATCGAGCGCATTGATAGCTGGCTCGCCTTTTCCATGACCTCCTATTACGCAAATCCCGTGCACGGGCTGACAGGCAGCGGCAATCAACTCATGCAATCCGTGCTGCGACGTCCTAATTGACCGGCCGGTCAGTCAGTGTTATCGTTCACCGCCATGAACGAAGCCACCACCCGCGATCCGGACCTGACCCGTTCCCGCATCCTCCAGGCGGGCTTCGAGCTGTTCGTCGACAAGGGCTTCGCCGCCGTGAGCATGCGCGAGCTGGCGCAGCGCTCGGGCGTGACCAAGAGCCTGATCCACCACCACTTCGGCACCAAGGAAGGGCTGTGGGACGCCGTCAAGGAGGCCGCCTTCTCACGCTACTACGAAGGCCAGAAGGACGAGCTCGAAGGCGCCGACGCGCCCGACTCCAACCTGCTCAGGAACGGCGTCATCCGCTACTTCCGGTTTCTCCAGGAGAATCCGCAGGTGGTCCGACTGTTCACCTGGATGCACCTCGAGAACGACTCGACCTGCAGCGAGATGGACGCCGAGCTGGTCGCGCTGGGCGCGCGTCGCGTGCGCGAAGCGCAGGAAGCCGGCCTGCTGCGTGCCGACGTCAACCCGACGCACGTGGTCACCATCTTCATCCATGCCTGCTCGCAGTGGTTCGAAGTGCGCCCCCAGCACAAGAACTGGGAAGGCATCGGCAGCGACGACGAGTATCTCGAGGATTTCCTCAAGATCTTCATGGACGGCCTGGCGCCTGGCGCGGCCGCATCCGAAACCGACAGCAATTGAGGCTCGACGAATCATGAAAGGCACGACGCAATCGTTTGCCCGAATAACTGACCGGCCGACCAGTTCGCACCGCGCCGGGACCCTCACCGTGGGACTGCTCGCCCTGCTGATGATCATCGTCGGCACGGCCGGCTGCGCAGACGAGCAGGCCGCAGCCGCGCCGGGACCCGAGGCGGGTCAGCCGGTGCGCGTCGCGGCCGTCGACGACGGCCGGCCGCCGGTGAGAATCCGACTGCCCGGCGTCACGCGGGCGGTCGAGCGCGCCGATCTCGCTTTCCTGCACGCCGGCCAGCTGGCCGAACGGCTGGTTCAACGCGGTGAACGGATACAGGTCGGCCAGCCGCTGGCCATTCTCCACAACCCCGCGCTGATGCCGGGGGTTTCGGCTGCCGAAGCCCGCGTGCGCGAGCTCGACGAGCAACTCCAGCGGCTCGAGCGAGAAACCCGGCGCCTGACCGACCTGCACGAACGCGACCTGATCGCCACCGACGAACTCGACCGCGTGCGGGCGCAGAGAAACGCCGCCCGCCAGGCGCGCAGCCAGGCCCAGGCCAGCCTCGAGGAGGCACGCGAACAACTGGCCGAGGCCACGATCCGCGCGCCGTTTTCGGGACGCGTCGTGGCCCTGCCCGTCGAGCCGGGGCAGTTCGTCAGCCCCGGCCAGACGATCTTATCGATCAGCGCGCCCGAGCGCCTCGAGGTGGCAGTCGACCTCTCGGCGCGCCAGGCACGCGCCCTGGCCGTGGACGATTCCGCAACCGTGCGCCGACTCGAGGGCGGCTCGGGACTGACCGGACGGGTCCGTGAGATCGGGCTGCCCGGGCCCGGACAGCCTGCCACGGCCATCATCGAACTGCCTGAAGGCGCCGGGCCCGAATGGTCGCCGGGCCAGGCGGTGCACGTGGAGCTGTCCTGGACCAACGGCGAGATGCTCACCGTTCCCCTCGACGCCCTGATCGATACGGGTGATGGCCTGCCGCACGTCTTTCGGCTGCGCGAAGGCCACGCCGAGCTGGTCAGCGTGATCCCCGGCGAACTGGACGGCGGTCGCGTTCGCGTCGACGGCGAACTCGAGCCGGGCGACGAGGTCATCGTCGCCGGCCACGGCCAGCTGCTCGACGGCGAACGGGTGCGGGTGCTGCGATGAAAGCCATGCAAGCCGCCCTCAACCGCCGGCGCCTGATCCTGACCGGCGTGGTGATGCTGTCGCTCATCGGCCTGGCCGCCTGGTTCGGCATGGACCGCCAGGAAGACCCGTTCTTTCCGTATCGCTACGGCAACGTGCAGGTCGCCTGGCCCGGGGCCGAGCCCGCCGAGATCGAGCGCCTGGTGCTCGATCCGCTCGAGGAGGAAATCGCCGGGGTCGAAGAGGTCAGCGAGATTCGCGGCACCGCCCGGCTGGGCTTCGCCCACGTCATCGTCGGCATGCACCAGCACGTCTATGACACCGACGCGGTCTGGGACCGCATTCGAGTCGCCGTCGAGCGCGCCGAGCGTCGCTTTCCCGAAGGCGCCGGACCGGCCGCCATCGAGGACCGCTCGATGGAAACCCACGGCATCGTGCTGGCAGTCACCGGTTCCGACGACCTGCTCGACCTGCTCGAAGGCGCGCGCAAGCTGCGCCGCGACCTGTTCCGCATCCCCGACGTGGGCCGCATCGACCTGCTGGCCGATCCCGGCGAGCAGCTCGTCGTTCGTCTCGACGACGCCGAAGCCATGGCCGCCGGCATCGACGTGCAGTCGCT
>JAASTB010000372.1 GCA_021767625.1 Wenzhouxiangella sp. | reverse complement strand
TCCGTCGAAACTTCTGGCCCGTGGTCACCGCAGCGACCGCGCTGGCCGGAATCGTGGCGCTGACGGTCGTGCTGGCCGTCAACAATGCCCGAATCAATGCCCAGGCGGAGCGAATCGCCCTGGAGCGCGACCGTGCCGAGGCCACGGCCGAATTCTGGGCGCATTTGTTCGAGCAGACGGACCCCGTGGCCAGCGAAGCGGCCGCGCCCAGCGTCGAGCAGCTTCTTGATCGCGCCAAGGCCGAGCTGACGCAGAGCGATGCGCGGCTGCCGGCCGTTACGCGGGCCCGTCTTCTCGGCGTGCTGTCGACCAGTTACTGGAACCTGGCCCACCAGCAGCGGGCGCGCGAGGCCGCTCAAGCCGCCGTCCGCGCCGTCGACGAGGCGCCCGAAGAGCCCGCCGCCGCGGCCGCCGCCTGGAAACAGCTGGCCAATATCGCAATGGCCCTGGGCGACGCCGAGGCCGCGAGGACGGCAGCCGACGCCGCGCTATCGGCCATGGAAGCGGCGCCGGAGGTTCCGGCAGAGCAACGGGCGTCGATCCTCGACGCCCATGCCCTCGTCCTGGAAATGGAAGGTCGGCTCGAGGAAGCGGCCGCGGTGATGGAACGGGTGATCGAACTGCAGCAGAGCCTGCCGCTCGAGGAGGTGATCGTTGATCACGCCACCGCCTGGGGCAACCTGGCGTTCATGTACTTCAACCTGGCGCGCAAGGCCGACGCGCCCGAGCCCTGGTTCGAGCGCGCCGCCGAGGGCGTCGAGCGCTCGCTGACCCTGCTCGAGCGCCATTTCGGGCCGGATCACCCGCGCGTGGGATTCATGCGCAATGCCTCCGGCGCGCTCAATCTCGAGCGGGGCCGTCCGCAGGCGGCCCTGGCCGATTTTCGCGCCGCAGCACGTATAGCAGAGAAGACGCTTCCGCCGGGACACGAAATGCTGGCTCACCTGTACTTCAACCAGGGCACGCTGCAGCGACAGCTCGGCGATCACGCCGAGGCGGAAGCCGCGTTCGCACGGGCCTTCGAGGCCAGCAGCGGCTTTGCCGACGAGCACCCCCATCGCGTTCGCTCCCTGCTTGGGGTGCTGCGGGCAAGGCTCGCCCAGGACAAGCGGGAAGCCGCAAGCCAGGCGCTCGCCCGGCTTGCCGAGCTTTCCGGACGCCTGGAAGAGGACCATCCCGCACGCGTGTGGCGGCGCGTCTTCGAGAGACGCCTGGCCGCCGAGCCCATCGGCCGCACGCTGGCAGCGGCGGTGAACGACAGCGGCGACGAGGAGCTCATCGACTATCTCGATGCGCTCCGGGACCCGGTCGATGAGTGACGCCGCGCGCGACCTGACCGACCTGCTCAATCGCCCGGCGGCCGACGGCGGCGGGCTCGACGCCCTCATGCCCCTGGTGCACGAGCGCCTCAAGCTGCTCGCGCGCAACCAGATGGGCCGGCAGGCGCCGCAGCCGACCCTGTCGGCAACGATGCTGGTCAACGAGGTCTACCTCCGACTGGCGAAGAGCGAGCAGAAGCACTGGCAGGACCGCCAGCATTTCTTTGCCACGGCCGCGACGGTGTTGCGCCGCATCATCATCGATTACGCCCGGCAGGCCCACGCTGACAAACGCGGGGGGGCGGAGCGGGCGCTATCCGTCTCGCAACTCGAAGAAGATCGTCGCGTCGAGCTGTCCTGCGAAAAAGCGGACCAGCTGATCGCCCTCGATGACGCTCTCGAATCGCTCGCACGCCACGACCCGCGGGCTGCCCGTGTCGTGGAGTGTCACGTCTTCGGCGGTTACACCTTCGAGGAGACGGCGCAGTCGCTGAAAATCTCGCCCGCCACGGCCAAGCGCGACTGGCAGTTCGCGCGGGCGTGGCTCAAGCGCCAGCTGGCCGGCGAACGGGATGGTCCGGTCGCCTGAGCAACCGGCCGCGATCAGGGAGCGGATTCGAACCGGTCGTGAAAGAGGATGGGGTGATCGCCGGGCTGATACTCGATCGCGCCGATATCGCAAGGCGTGCCGCCGCGAGCCGACGGTGATGCGGGACGGGGGCGGCCCCGTTGATCGACTTCCGTGCTACCGCCCAAGGGGCCGGGGCAGGTTGGGCCGGCGCCCCCATCCACTGCCGGACTTTCGGGTGCAGGCAAAAGCGTCGGGAGGCTCAGGCCAGGGGTGGAGCCGCCGTAGTCACCCAGCGGAAGCAGTTCCGGATCGGTCTGTGGCAAGTCGGTGTTCTCGGTGGTGCAGGTGCCACTCGAGTCAATGTTGAACCCGTGCGATGTGAAGCTGCTACCTGAAAAGACCTGGCAGTCCGTTGTCGGTGACCAGCTGGCCCAGACGATGGAGTGAAGCAGATCAAGGCTGCAACTGCCACATACCCAGATGGCGGAATCATCTATCCGGCTTTCTCCGTTGTCCTGGAAAGTCGAGAAGAACACGGCGGCACTGGCACCGGTTGATAGCTGGAGTGCCTGGCCAAGCCCTTCTGCGGATTGGTTGCCATAAAAGGTCGCGTTCCGGATCAGCGTCGTTCCGTCATCCAGGTCAAGGGCCCCGCCGGAAGACGACGCTACGTTCTCGATGAACGAAGTGCGCTCTATGATGTTCAGGGAACCGGAAGGGGGGCGAAGCTCAAGTGCTCCTCCCCGGTTGCAGCAATCATCCGACGAGGCCACGTTGTTTTCGAAGACGCTGTCGGTAATGGAGAACTGAGCAATTCCGGCGTCGATCGCTCCGCCACTACCTTCGGTCTGATTGAGCTCGAAGCGTGTGCGGGCGAT
>JAASTB010000371.1 GCA_021767625.1 Wenzhouxiangella sp. | reverse complement strand
CTGCGTTGTGGATCGGATCGGGCTTGACCTTGTAGCCTTCCTGGAAGGTCCAGCCCTTCTCGCGCATCAGGGGATTGACCACCGAGATCGGGATCATGTCCTCGAGCCCCTTGAGCTTGCGGAAGATCAGCGCCCGGTTTGCCCAGGGGCAGGCATAAGCGACGTAGAGGTGGTAGCGGTCGGGCTCGGCCTTGAAGCCGCCCTTGCCCTGGGGGCCGGGCGATCCGTCGGCCGTCACCCAGTTGCGGAAGGCGGCCTGGTCGCGCTCGAATCGCCCGCCGGTCGACTCGGTGTCATACCACTGGTCGTGCCATTCGCCGTCAACGAGAAGTCCCATTGCTCACTCCGAGAAAGTTTCTGATGTAACCAGTTTAACAAGCCGGACCACCACGCCGCGTGGTGGTGAAACGGTTCAGCCTTTCAAGATGCGGCGGCAGAGTTGCTCGGAGGCTTCGACGTAGGCGGCGCCGAACATGTTGGCGTGGTTGAGCATGTGGTAGAGCTTGTAGAACAGCCGGCGGGTCTCGAAGCCTTTCGGCAACGGCCAGACCTCTTCGTAGGCCCGGTAGAAGGCCTCGTCGAATCCGCCGAACAGGTGAGCCATCGCCAGGTCGCATTCGCGGTCGGCATAGTGGACCGACGGATCGAATATCACCGGCGTGTCGTCCGACAGCGCCGCCGCGTTGCCGCGCCACAGGTCGCCGTGGATCAGCGACGGCGACGGTTCGTGCCCGTCGGAGACTTCCTGCCAGGCGGCGGTGATCTCCTTCTTGAGGTGATTCCAGCCCTGATCGGGCAGCTTGCGGCGCAGGCGATCGAACTGCGGGCCGATCCGATGCGCGGCGAAGAACACGGTCCAGTCGTCGACCGGCGTGTTGGTCTGGGGGGTGCGGCCGATGTAGTTGCTCCGGTGCCAGCCGAACTCGTCGCCGGTATGGTGGTGCAGGGCGGCCAGTTGCCGGCCCAGGCGTTCGTCCGCACCGGCGCTGCGCTGGTCGAGGTCGAGGTATTCCAGGGCGAGCCAGGCGAAGCCGTCGTGCATGCCGCGGCGGATGACCTTCGGCACGCGCAGCTCGCCGGTCTCGGCCAGGGCGTTGAGCCCGTCGGCTTCGGCCGAAAGCAGGCCGGCGCGGTCCAGCGGCAGGGTCTTGAGGAAGATCCGCGCGTCGGCGGCCTGCAGGAGCGAGGCCTCGGCAATGTCCCCCCCGGGAACGGAATCAACCTCGAGGCCGTGCTCGTCCAGCCCCAGCGTGCGGGCGACGGCGGCGGCCTGTTCGAGATCGAGCGGCATGGGTCCCCCGTTCGCGGGGTCAGCCCGTGACGTAACGTTCGAGTTGTTCGATCAGCTGTTGCTGGTCGCCGATGACGGCATTGACCAGGTCACCGATGGAGACCACGCCGAGCAGCTGGCCCTTTTCGACAACCGGGAGGTGTCGAATGCGCTTGCTCGTCATCAGGGCCAGGCCCTCTTCGGCCGCGGCCTGCGGTGAGATGGTGATCGCGGGGCTCGAGCAGATGTCGCCCACCTCGGTGTCGCGCGACGACCGCCCTTCCAGGATGACCTTGCGGGCGTAGTCGCGCTCGGAGATGATGCCGTGGAGTTCGCCGTCCTCCATCACGATCAACGCGCCAATACCCTTGGCGGCCATCAGGCGAATCGTGTCATAGACCGTATCCTTGGGGCTGACCGACCAGATCTGGTCTCCCTTTTCGGCAAGAATCTGTCGAATCGTGTGCATGACCACCACCCTGTTTGGAATCCGCTAGACGTTTTCGAGTATAGGCTTGAGCGACCGAGCTCGGCAAACGCTTTCGCTACTTGCCGATGCAGAAGCTCGAGAAGATGCGGCCCAGCAACTCATCGGAGGTCATGCGGCCGGTGATCTCGCCCAGCGCTTCGGCGGCGAGCCGCAATTCCTCGGCAAGCAGTTCACCCGACCCGCTGGCATCCAGTTCGGACTGGCCGCGGCGGATGTGTTCTCCGGCCAGAGCGATGGCGTCGACGTGACGCTGGCGCGCGGAATACTCGCCGCCGCCCGATTCGTTCAGGCCCAGCTCCTCGATCACCAGCTGCTCGAGCAAGTCCAGGCCCGCGCCCGTGACCGCCGAGACGCGAACGTGGCGGCCTGCTCGCTGGGGCGCCTCGCCGCTTAGATCGATCTTGTTGTCGATGCGGATCATCGGCACGGATTGCGGTAGCCCGGGCAGTGGATGCGCCTCGGGGTCGGTTGCGTCGACCACCCAGAAGATCAGGTCGGCGGCGTGCATTTCGCGTTCGGCGCGACGAACGCCTTCGGACTCGACGCGGTCGGCGGTCTCGCGTATGCCCGCCGTATCGGCCAGCGTGACCGGCAGACCGGCGATGGTGATGGTCTCGCGCAGGACGTCGCGGGTGGTGCCGGGCACTTCGGTGACGATGGCCGCATCGTGGCGGCTGAGCGCATTGAGCAGGCTCGACTTGCCCGCGTTGGGCCGGCCGACGATGGCGATGCGCACGCCGCTGGTCAGCAGCCGGCCGGTGCCGGCCCGCTCGAGCAGGGCCTCCTGACGCGCACGCAGCGCGGCAACGCGCTCAGCCACCTGTCCGTCGGCCAGGAAGTCGATCTCCTCGTCGGGAAAATCGAGCGCGGCTTCCACCCACACGCGCAGCTCGACGAGGGCTTCGGCCAGCTCGTCGACTTCCTTCGAGAACGCGCCTTCGAGACTGCGATGCGCCGCGCGCGCCGCGGTATCCGTAGCCGCGGCAATCAGGTCGGCCACCGCCTCGGCCT
>JAASTB010000370.1 GCA_021767625.1 Wenzhouxiangella sp. | reverse complement strand
GTGCTGGTGGCCGTCACCGACGACGAACTGCGTCCCGACGGCATCGCTCGCGCCTATGAGCTGAGCATGGTGGCGATGGAGGGCGCAGCCAACGACGCGCCCAAGTCCCCGCCCTGGGACGGCTTCTGGGTCGGAGACAACTTCTTCCTGAACATGGACGGGCTGCCCTGAAGGGACGGCATCAGTTCACAGTCAACCACTCATCTCGTACTCAGCAGGTACCACCATGATTCACGCATTCCTCCTTCGATGTACCCTGCTATCGGCGCTTTTCGCCCCGGCCAGCGCAATGGCCGCATTCATCACGGTTAACACCTTGGACGACGAATCCAATGCCGACGGCGACTGTTCGCTGCGGGAAGCGATCCAGTCCGCCAACCAGAACACGGCCATCGACAGCTGCGCCGCCGGAGACAGCGCTGGAACCGATTCCATCTTCATCGGCGTGACCGGCACGATCAATCTGGGCAATGCCATCCAGATCACCGAACGCGTCGATTTGTTTGGCGCGGGTCGGGACAGCCTGACCATCTCCGGCCAGGGCACGACCTCGATCTTCATCATCAACGCGCCCGACGATACGCACGACGTCGAGATCAGACTCCTGACGCTGGCCGACGGCTCGGAGGCCGTCCCCGGCGCCGCCGTCTGGATCCAGCGAGCGGGCACCATCC
This sequence comes from Wenzhouxiangella sp., assembly GCA_021767625.1. GTDB lineage: Bacteria > Pseudomonadota > Gammaproteobacteria > Xanthomonadales > Wenzhouxiangellaceae > Wenzhouxiangella. Next base: position 2,103 of record JAASTB010000370.1, on the reverse strand, counting down.
GCCTCGAGCAACTTCGAGTCGCCGGCAATCAGACGAACGGGGACGCGCCCGGAGGAGCCATCGCCGTGCAGCTGCCGGTCGAATCCGAAGACATCACCCGCCTCGAGGTGATTCGATCGCGCTTCGAGAACAACTCGGCAGCCGGTCGCGGCGGCGCCATCTACCTTGCGGGATTTCCCGGACATGAGCCGCTCGACAGCCTGCTGATCGAGGAATCCAGCTTCATCGGCAATGCCGCCGGGCTCAGCGGGGGTGTCGTCTACGCCGATGACGTACGCGCGATCGCGATCGACCGAAGCGTCTTCAGTGGCAACATCGCGGAAGGCACTTCGAACGGTGCCATCGCCGGCGGTGCACTCAGCCTCCGTTCCTCCGGCCTCGTGCGAATCACCTCATCCACGTTCGACGACAACAATGCCGACAGCGGCGGCGGCGCCATATCCGCCATATCAGGCTCCGTGCTGATCGTCGAGAACAGCACGTTCACCGACAACTACTCGGGCTCGAACTTCGGTAACGCCGTCCATCTTCGATTCGATACGACAGCCAGCGTGTTCTTCAGCACCCTGGTCGATAACGACTTGCCCGCGCGCCCCACCGACAGCGTCTTTTCCATCGGCGAATCGAGCACACTCTCGCTCGGCCATAGCATCGTCTGGACGGAAGGCTCCCAGTCGGAGCCGGAGTGCAAGTTGACGAGCACCGATTCGGTCTTCAACTCCCTCGGATTCAACATTGACACCAGCGGCACGTGTACCGGCCATGCCGACGATCTCCCGATGACCGACCCAAACCTGTCGATGCTCGACGACTTCGGCGACGACACCAGTTGGGCGACGCTGGAGACGTTCCTTCCACTGAGCGGCAGCCCCGCCATCGACGGGGGCAGCACCGGTCCGTGCGCGGGCGCCTTCGGCGCAACGCTGGCGACAGACCAGCGTGGTCAGACGCGCCCCATTGACGGCGATGCGTCGGGCGAGGCGCAGTGCGATATCGGCGCGGTGGAGTTTCAGCCGGCCGACAACCCAGTGATCTTCTCCGACCGGTTCGAAGGCAGCCCGTAAATCGGCAGCATCGCGGGGAATGAGCCGATTGACCGTCGCGCTCCGATAGGAGATTCAGAACCCGAATTTCATCAGAGGCCTATCATGATGCTTCGAATCAGTCTCCTGGTAACGGCCACCCTGGCCGCGCTTGCCGCCTACGCGGACTGCAAACCACTGAACCGCTTTCCGGCGACCATCGATGCTCCCGGGCACTATTGCCTGGACGCCCCGGCAAACGTTCGAATCTCCAGCGGCGAAGCGATTTTCGTCGACGCCGGCAACGTCACGCTCGATCTCAACGGCTTCGCGCTGACCAACCAGGGCGGCGCCGACGGCTATTGCCCGAACGAGCTACTGGATACGCCGACGGTCGGCATCCGCATCAGCGGCTCGGTCGCCAACGTGACCGTGCGCAACGGCAGCGTCGCCTGCTTCGGCCGCGGCATCGAGGGCGTAAGCGCCTGCGACGGCTGTTCGATCGGCCACACGATCGAGAACATGAACGTTCACCAGTCGGGGAGCTACGGCATCTTTCTCGACGCGTGGAATGCAACCGTTCGCGGCAACCACATTTTTCGCACCGGACTCGCGCGAGGCGTTGAATTCGCGGCCGGCATCCAGGTTCAGGGCTCGGGCAACGCCATCGTCGATAACGACGTGATGTCGGTTGTCGGCGAGAACTCGATCGGTATCGGCACGTCCAACGGCAACGCCGCCCTCATCGCTGGCAATCGCGTTCAGCAGACTCAGTACGGCTTCCGGCTGTTCGGCGGTTCGGCCGTGCGCTTCCGCGACAACCTGACCGCCGAGGTCTCCCGCGCCTACGTCGGTCAGGGCGTGGATCTCGGCAACAACGACTGAACAACCGCTTCGATCGCATTCGATTGATCGTCCGGCACGAGACGGGCGGTCATTCGACATGAGCCGATTTCGGTTCGCTACGCGATGAACTCGGAGACAGACACCGGTCCGCGAGGGTAAACCATGAACCGCTACAGCACGCTTCGCACGCTTTTCGCCCTGAGCCTGTTCACCCCCGCTCTCGCCCTGGGCGCGT
>JAASTB010000039.1 GCA_021767625.1 Wenzhouxiangella sp. | reverse complement strand
TTCGTTCTCTCAATTCAGGCACTTGCTTCAGACAGCTTCACCCGCGGCGTGTCCGGATGCCCAGGCCCACTGGAAGTTGTGACCGCCGAGATGACCCGTAACATCGACGACCTCGCCGATGAAGAACAGACCCGGGTATTGGCGGCATTCCATGGTCTTGGAGGAAAGTTCTCCCGTGTCGATGCCGCCGATGGTGACCTCGGCCGTTCGGTAGCCTTCGGTGCCGGCCGGCCAGACCTGCCAGGGTTTGAGTCGCCTTCCGGCCTGTTCGATATCTGCGTCGGAGACCTCCGCCATGGCCTTGTCCGGCAGCCACAGATCGCACCAGCGTTCGGCGACCCGGCGCGGCAGGAGGTCGGCCAGTGCGTTCTTGAGCGTGAGCTTCGGCCGGGTCCGGCGAAGCCCCCGCAGGTATTCGAATAGGTCCAACTCGGGCAGCAGGTCGATCGAGACCGGCTCGCCGGGATGCCAGTACGAAGAGGTCTGGAGCATGGCCGGCCCGCTCAGGCCGTGGTGCGTAAACAGGATGTTCTCGCGGAACCCCGCTCCGCCGGCCTCGCTGTAGGTGTCGAGCGACACGCCGGCCAGGTCGCGAATCTGCTCGAGCTTGCGTCCCTCGAACACGAAGGGCACCAGCGCGGCGCGCGTGGGCTGGATCTCGAGCCCCAGCTCCCGGGCGAAATCGAAGCCGAATCCGGTCGCGCCCATTCTCGGAATGGAATAGCCGCCGGTCGCGATCACCAGGGAGTCGCAACGAATCGCACCGTCCGGCCCGGTCAGATGATGAGGCAGCCCGAGCTGGTCGATGTCGACCGGCGAGTGCGTCCGAACCTGCGCACCAACCGCCTCGCACTCGGCCAGCAGCAATCGCACGATGTCCTTGGAAGAACGATCGCAGAAGAGCTGCCCCAGTTTCTTCTCGTGGTAGGGAATTTCGTGGTGCTCGACCAGGGCAATGAAATCCCAGGGCGTGTAGCGGCTGAGCGCGGACTTGCAGAAATGCGGGTTGGCCGACAGGAAATTCTCGGGCGCGGAGTACATGTTGGTGAAGTTGCAGCGCCCGCCGCCGGACATCAGGATCTTCTTGCCGACCTTGTTGGCATGGTCGACGACGATCACGCTGCGCCCGCGCCGGCCGGCCGTGATGGCACACATCAGCCCGGCCGCACCCGCCCCGATGATGCATACGTCGACATGTTCCATTCTGTTCGAAGCGCCGGCCATCGCGGCATTCTACGCGAGTCGGCGCTTGCCCCAACGCCTCGACCTGACTAAGATGCCCAGCTTCCATCCCGGGGACCGATCGATGACCGACGAAAGAATCGTCCGCCGTCCGCGCAGGCGCGCTGCGGCCATTTACTCGCTGATTCTCATCGCCGCGCTCTACGCGCTCTACAAGCTGGCCAGCCCCGGCTTTCCGTTCTCGCTTCTGCTTGCACCGGTCATCTTCGGACAGGGCCTGCTGATGATGCTGCTTGGTGCGGTGGGCATGGAAGGCGAGACGGCTGGCGATATCGCCTTCGGCTTGTCCTGGTTCGCCGGTGCGCTGGCGATGTGGTACGTCTACTACAAGCTGGTCTATTTCCTGCTCTGGCTGTTCGGAATGCATCAGCCGCTCAAGGCCGCCAGTGACGACCCGGACGCCGAAATGGTCCGCGATGCGGAGGGCGGGTGGCCGATGCGCGTGTTCCTGGTATCGCTGTTTCCCGCGGTCATCGGCCTGATGTTCTGGCAATCGGCGACCAGCTTCGACGGCCAGTACCAGCGCCAGCACGATATCGTGCGCACGGCCGCCGAGGTCGCATGCAAAGAGAAGGAAAACTGCCACGCCCGCATCGAGTCGCACTTCGACGAATGCTTCGACGCCCACTTCGTGGAGCGGGGACGTAAGTGGCTGCGGGCCAGGTATGTCGTCGATCGAGAGCCGTTCAGGGCGTGCCTGTTCCCCGCACGCAGCGCGAAAACCAACCCGTAATCAGCCCCCGGTGAACAGGCGGACGGGCTTGAGGTGGCCCATGCCGTCCATCTCGCCCACGCCGAGGAAAGTCCCGGGGCCGTAGATTCGCACCTGCCCGGAATGCGGCGCCCGCAGGCCGGCCAGGCGCTGACCCTGCGCCATCCGCGCGGCCTGCTGTTCGTCGAGTTCGACCGCGGGCAGGTGTTCCAGGGCGCGATCGGGCGGCGCCAGCAGGGCACGGGCCTGATCGCGCGTCAGGGATTCGAGTGCCTCGAGCTCCACGGAGTCGCGAATGTCGAACGGTGCACTCGCCGTTCGGCGCAGCCCCGAGAGGTGCGCGCCGCAACCCAGCACCTCGCCGATATCGCGCGCCAGCGAACGGATGTAGGTGCCCTTCGAACAGGTCACTTTCAGGCGCAGATGCTGCTTGTCGTGATCGATCAGTTCGAGTTCGTGTATCACGACGGCGCGCGGCGGTCGATCCACGGATTCGCCCTTGCGCGCCAACTCGTACAGCCGCTGGCCCTTGTGCTTGAGCGCCGAGTGCATCGGCGGGACCTGCTCGATGGCGCCCCGAAAACGCGCCAGCACGGCTTCGATAGCCGACTTGTCCAGGGCCGGCACGGCCCTGCGTTCGAGCACCTCGCCCTCGGCGTCTTCACTGTCGGTGGTTACACCCAGGCGCACTTCGGCCTCGTAGGTCTTGTCGGCATCGAGCAGGAAGCCGGCCACCTTGGTAGCCTGCCCGAAACAAAGCGCCAGCAAGCCGGAGGCCAGGGGATCGAGCGTACCGGTATGACCGGCCTTCTTGATGCCGATGATGCGCTTGGCGCGGCCGAGCGCGGCATTGGAGGTAATGCCTGCGGGCTTGTCGAGAAGCAGGATACCGCTGGGTGCCTGTTGATCCTTCATGGAGCGCGCGAGCCGGAAGCGGCCTGGGGTTCAGCCCTTCTTCCTGGCGGAAGCCAGGAGCTGCTCGATGCGATCGCCGGTTTCCGAGGAAGTGTCGTGCAGGAACTTCAGGCTGGGCGTCACGCGCAGGCGAATACGCTTGCCCAGCTCGTGTCGAACCTGGCCGGCGTGCTCGTTGAGGAATTCGATGATTTCCGGGGCCTGCTCGATTTCGAGCACGGCCACGAAGACCTTCGCGTGCGAGAGGTCGCGCGCGACCTCAACGTCGGTGACGGTGATCAGGCCGCGCGGGATCTCGTACTCGAACTCGCTGTGGACGATGTCGGCCAGCTCACGCCGCAGCAGTCCCGCGACGCGTTCCGAGCGAGGCGTGCTCATCAGTCCAGCGTGCGCTGCACTTCAACGCGTTCGAAGCACTCGATCTGGTCGCCCGGCTTGACGTCGTTGTACTGCTTGACGCCGATACCGCACTCGGTACCTGCCTGGACTTCCTTGGCGTCGTCCTTGAAGCGACGCAGCGATTCCAGTTCGCCTTCGAAAATGACCACGTTGTCGCGCAGGACGCGAATCGGGTTGTCGCGCTTGACCACGCCTTCGACGACCAGGCAACCGGCAATGGCGCCGAGCTTGGAAGAGCGGAACACGTCCTTGACCTCGGCCAGGCCGATGATCTCTTCCTTGGTTTCGGTGCCCAGCAGGCCGGAAATGGCCTTCTTCACGTCGTCGATGGCGTCGTAGATAACGCTGTAGTAGTTCAGGTCGAGATCGGCTTCCTGGATGATCTTGCGGGCCGAGGCGTCGGCACGCACGTTGAAGCCGATGATGATCGCTCCCGAGGCCTGCGCCAGGCTGGCGTCCGACTCGGTGATGCCGCCCACGCCGGAGGCGATGACGTTGACCTTGACCTCTTCGTTCGACAGGCGGGTGAGCGAATCGCGCAGCGCCTCGACCGAACCCTGGACGTCGGCCTTGATGACGAGGTTGACGTTCTGCTGCTCGCCGGTCGACTCGCCCATCTGGTCGAACAGGTTCTGCAGCTTGGCGGCCTGCTTCTCGGCCAGGCGGCCTTCGCGGGCGGACTGCTTGCGCTGCTCTGCAGCTTCCTTGGCCTTCTTCTCGTCGGCCACGGCCAGCACGTCGTCGCCGGCGTTGGGCACGCCGGACAGGCCCAGCACCTCGGCCGGAATGGAGGGCCCGGCTTCGTCGATGGCCTTGCCCGTCTCGTCGAACATGGCGCGGACTCGGCCGTACTCTTCGCCGGCCAGGATCATGTCGCCGCGACGCAGCGTGCCGTCCTGGACCAGGATGGTCGCGACCGGGCCGCGTCCCTTGTCGAGCGAGGACTCGACCACCACGCCGCGGCAGCGGCGCTTGGGATTGGCCTTGAGCTCGAGGACCTCGGACTGCAGCAGCACGGACTCGAGCAGCGTGTCGATGCCGTCGCCGCTAATGGCCGACACCGGCACGAAGATTTCTTCGCCGCCCCAGTCCTCGGGCACGACTTCCTCGGCAGCCAGTTCCGACTTGACGCGGTCGGGATCGGCTTCGGGCTTGTCCATCTTGTTGACGGCCACGATCAGCGGCACGCCGGCGGCGCGCGCGTGCTGGATGGCTTCCTTGGTCTGCGGCATCACGCCGTCGTCGGCGGCCACGACCAGGATGACGATGTCGGTCGCCTGCGCGCCGCGGGCGCGCATCGAGGTGAACGCCGCATGGCCCGGCGTATCCAGGAAGGTCACCACGCCGTTGTCGGTCTCCACGTGGTAGGCGCCGATATGCTGCGTGATACCGCCCTGCTCGCCGGAAGCGACCTTGGCGCGGCGAATGTAGTCGAGCAGCGAAGTCTTGCCGTGGTCGACGTGACCCATGACGGTGACCACCGGCGGTCGCGTGACCAGGTCTTCGTCGTCGGCGGTCTCTTCAACCTCGGCAACCAGTTCCTGCTCGATGTCCATTTCCTCGGCCGGCTTGGCCGTGTGACCCATCTCCTCGACCACGAGGATGGCCGTGTCCTGATCGAGCGGCTGGTTGATCGTGACCATGGTGCCCATGTTCATCAGCACCTTGATCAGCTCGCCGGCCTTGACGGCCATCGCCTTGGCCAGCTCGCCGACGGTGATCGTATCCGGCACTTCGATCTCGCGCTTGACCGGCGCAGTCGGCTTCTGGAAACCGTGCTCGCCGCTCACGCTGCTGGCCACCTTCGCCGCGCGGGCGCCGCCCTTGCGCTTGGGCTTGCGGCGCTTGGACTTGGGCGCGATGTGCAGTTCGTCGCGGCCGTAGCGCGTGCCGGATTCGCCCTTGCCCTTGGCGGCCTTGCGCTCGGCTTCCTTCTGGGCGGCCTGGCGGGCGACCTTTTCCTCGACCTTCTTGAGGGCCTCGGCCTCGGCGCGCTGGCGATCTTCTTCCTTGCGGCGCTCCTCTTCTTCGGCTTCGCGCTTCTGGCGTTCTTCGGCTTCGACGCGCGCCTGCTCTTCGGCTTCCTTCTGGCGGCGCTCAGCCTCTTCGCGCTCGGCGCGCTCGGCTTCCTCACGCTGGCGCTTGGCCTCCTCGAGGGCCTTGGCGGCGGCTTCGCGTTCGGGGTCGCCCTTTTCCTGGTCGGCGATCTCGCCGCGCTTGACGTAGGTGCGGCGCTTGCGGACTTCCACGTTGACCGTGCGCGACGGCGCGGCACCGCGCGAACGCGTGCGGCCGGCTCCGCCGGTGGGCACCTTCAGCTCGCTTACGCTCTTGCGCGTCAGCGTCACCTTCTTGGGCTGGGTGGTGTCGTCGGTCTCGCCCTTGCCGTGGCTCGAGCGCAGATAGGTCAGAAGCTTGATCTTGTCTTCATTGGTCACCGCGGCATCGGGTTCGCTGACCTCGATTCCGGCCTCGTTGAGCTGGGTGATCAGGCGCTTGACGTCAACGCCCAATACGTCAGCGAGTTGTGAAACAGTGACCTGAGACATTTCTATTCCTCGAATCTCGTTTTATTCCTCGGCAAACCAGTGCGCGCGAGCCTTCATGATCAGGTCGGCGGCCAGCTCGGGATCGAGCCCTTCGATTTCCTCGAGCTCGTCGGTGGCGCACTCGGCCAGATCGTCGCGCGTGCGGATGCCCTTCTCGGCCAGGCGGTAGGCAATGGTATCGGTCATGCCTTCCAAATCAAGCAGATCTTGCTCCGGCTTGTGCTCCTCGAGTTCCTCCTCGGAAGCGATCATCTGCGTCAGCAGGGCATCACGGGCGCGCTGGCGCAGCTCGGAGACGACGTTCTCGTCGAACTCCTCGACGTCGAGCAGTTCGCTCTCGGGCACATAGGCCACTTCCTCGACGTTGGTGAAGCCTTCCTGGACCAGGATGCCGGCGACCTCCTCGTCGACGTCCAGCTTGGCCTTGAACATCTCGAGAATGGTGCGCGCTTCCGATTCGCTCTTCTGCTCGGCTTCCTCGATGGTCATCACGTTGAGGTTCCAACCGGTCAGCTCGGAAGCCAGGCGCACGTTCTGCCCGCCGCGGCCGATCGCCTGCGAGAGGTTCTCTTCCTCGACGGCGATATCCATGCTGTTGGTGTCCTCGTCGACGACGATCGAGTGGACTTCGGCCGGCGCCATCGCGTTGATCACGAACTGCGCCGGGTTTTCGTCCCACAGGATGATGTCGATGCGCTCGCCGGCCAGCTCGTTGGAGACGGCCTGCACGCGCGAACCGCGCATGCCGACGCAAGCGCCGATCGGATCGGTGCGGTCATCCAGGGCGTGCACGGCGATCTTGGCGCGCCGGCCCGGATCGCGGGCCGCGCCCTTGAGTTCGATCAGATCCTGACCGATCTCGGGCACCTCGAGCTTGAACAGCTCGATGAGAAACTCGTTCATGGTGCGGCTGACGAACAGCTGCGGACCGCGTACTTCCGGGCGCACCTCGTAGAGGTAGCCGCGAACGCGGTCGTTGATTCGCGCGGTTTCGCCGGGAATCGTGTGGCGCGACGGAATGAAGGCCTCGGCGTTCTCGCCGAGGTCGAGCATGATGCCGCCCTTTTCCATGCGCTTGATCTGTCCGCTGATCAGTTCGCCGACGCGCTCTTCGTAAGCTTCTACCACCTTGGCGCGCTCGGCCTGGCGGACGCGTTGGACGATGACCTGCTTGGCGGCCTGGGCGGCGATGCGGCCGAACTCCGGCGGCTCCATCGGCTCTTCGATGTAGTCGCCCACAGCGAGATCGGCATCGTGTTTCCTGGCGTCGACAAGGCGGATCTGGCGATCTTCGGATTCCAGTTCGACTTCTTCCTCGTCCTCGCCGACCGTCTCGCCTTCGTCGGGAATCACTTCCCAGCGGCGGAAGGCCTCGTATTCGCCGGTGTCGCGGTCGATGGCGACGCGCACCTCGATGTCCTCCGGGTGGCGACGACGCGCAGCCGATGCCAACGCGGCCTCGATGGCCTCGAAGATCGTCTCGCGGTCCAGGCCCTTCTCGTTCGAGACGGCCTCGACCACCTGCAGGATTTCCTTGCCCTTCTTCATCATTGCCAAGTTCCGCAAAAGCTCGTTACGAATCCGTTTTTAATGCCGCTTCTCCGCCAGCAGGGCGTCCACGTCGGGCGCCAGGTTGGCGCGCTGAATGTCGGCGACGACCAGGGTGTGGCGTTCTCCGTCGACCTCGAGTACCACCTCGTCGTCGTCGGCGCTGACGATCACGCCCTTGAACTTGCGCCGACCCTCGACGGGCGCGGCCAGCATGACCTTCGCCATCTCGCCGACGAACTGCGAGAACTGCGCGCCGGTGAACAGCGGCCGCTCGATGCCCGGAGAAGAGACTTCCAGCGTGTACTGGCCGCTGACCGGATCTTCGACGTCCAGCAAGGCCGACACTTCACGGCTGACGCGCTCGCAATCGTCGATGCCGATGCCGACTTCCGGCCGGTCGATGTAGAGCCGGATCAACCGATTCTTGGGATTGGGCTGGTACTCGATGCCGACGAACTCGTATCCGAGATCCTCGACCAGCGGTGCCAGCAACGATTCCAGCTTGTCGCTCACTGCCACGGCTATCTCTCCGGCCCTGAAACGGCTTTCTTCGGCCCTGAACGAAAAAAGCCCCTTTGACCAGGGGCTTTTTTCTTCTCCAAAAACCTGGTAGCGGGGGCAGGATTCGAACCTGCGACCTTCGGGTTATGAGCCCGACGAGCTGCCAGACTGCTCCACCCCGCAATCGAATTCGCAATTATAGGATCGACTCCGATTCTTTGCAAGCCCGATCCTCAAAAATCGCGTCTCGGCCGGAGATCAGCCGCCCGGGTCGTCGACTTGCTCCGACTCGGGACGCGAGAGGATATCACGAAGGCCACCGACGATGTAAAGGCTCCAGGTGACGGCGGTCACCTGGCCGATCATCGCCAGGCGCCGAGCCATCCCTCGCCGCCACCCGAATTTGCTCTCCTTGGTGCGATGCGTCACGCCAGTGACCAGGTCGAAGCTCATGCCGCGCCCGTATCGCTTGGCGGTGTGATTGAGCGCCACTTCGATGCGATAGCCGCGCTTGTGACGCTCGGGCACCAGGTTCCAGATGCGCCGCGTCACCGCCCGCTCGCCGCCGATGATGGGAAACACGTGCAGCAGGCGGTTGAGCCACAAGGTCTTTCGGGCCCGCAATCCGACGTGCATGTCCACCCTGCCCTCTGCAACGGGGCGCACGATCCGCGTGATCGCTTCGTGGGTCAGTCCGGTCACGTCGGCGTCGAGGAACAGCAACAGGTCGCTGGCGGCTTGCGCCACCCCCGCCTCGAGCGCGGCCGCCTTGCCGCCGTTGTCCTTCAGGCGCAGGACCCGGGCGCCCGCCGCGGCCGCGCGCTCGGCGGTCTCGTCGGTCGAGCCGTCGTCGACCACGATCACTTCCTCGATCTGGGGGTGCCCGATGACGTCGGACACCGCCCGGCCCACCGTGGCCGCCTCGTTGTAGGCAGCTATCACGACCGAAACCATCGTTTCCTCATCATGGTGCCGACGAACAGGTAGGCGGCAATCGCCAGGAGCAGGAACAGCAGGAAAGCGACCTCGATATGCTCGACCAATTGCTCGAGATGCTGCGCGGTGCCGACCACGCCCCAGGCCAGCCCGGCCATGGCCAGGGTAATGGTGACGACCGCTGCGAAATTGACCGCGACCCACATACGAAAGCGCATGTTCAGCGCTCCGGCCAGGACCTGGGCCGCAATGCGCGTGCCATAGACAAACTTCGACAGGAAGAGGAGCCGCGGGCCGCTGCGCGAAAAAAGGCCCTGCAGCCGATTGACCACCCGGCTGGAATGCCGCTGCCGCATCTTCTCCACGGCGCCGGAGGGCGACCATCGGCCGATCATGAACCAGGCCAGGTCGGAAAGCATCGTGGCCACCACTGCCACCAGGATCACGGCGACCGGGTCCAGTCGCCCGGTGGTCGCCAGGTAGAGCGCGGGCAAGAGCACGACTTCGCCGGCCAGCAGCAGGCCGACGAAAAGCATCAGGTAAGGATATGCGGCAACAAGGTCCAGCACCGGCTGGAAGATTCCGGCCGCCTCCTGCATCCCTCTCTCCCCGCAATTCACTTGTCATTGACGACTGTCAACGGATTGTAACCGCCCCGTCATCGGGCGCAAGCGCGAACCCCGCGTACGTTGACGCGCGTCAGAAGGGCAAGACCGGGGCCGGCGGACGCCCCCGCCATCCCGTGTAGAATCCCGATTCGGAACTCAAACACACCGCAGTGAACCGATGAAGCGACTTTTCCTGGCAGCCGCCGTGCTGCTGGCCGGCAGCGCGCTGGCCCAGACTCCCGAGCTCAAGCAGATCATGGCCGACCCGCAGTGGATCGGCCCGCCCGTCGAGGAAGCCTGGTGGCAGCTCGACGGCGAGGCCGTCTACTACCGCGTCGAGCGCGACGACAGCGAACTGTTCGACATCCACCGCGTCGACCTCGACAGCGGAGAAGACAGCGTCGTGGCGTACGCGGACCAGGCCGACATCGACGGCGCAGACCCTATCCTTCATCCGCAGACCGGCCGCATCGTCTTCGTGCGCGACGGCAACCTCTTTGCGCGCATGCCGGGCCGCGACGAGCTGCTGCAACTCACCCGCGATACGGCGGCCGATGCCGACGCGGCATTCAGCCCCGAAGGCGATCGCGTCATCTTCCGGCGCGGCAGCCAATGGTGGACCCACGACCTGGTCGATCGCCTGAGCTGGCCGGTGACCGACCTGCGCTTCGAAGAGGCGCCCGACGCCGAGCCGGAAGACGACCTGGCCAGCATGCAACTGAGGCTCTTCGAAAGCCTGCGCGACGAGCGCGAAAACAGGCAGGAGGCCCGCGAAGCGGCCGAAGAGGCCGCCAGCGAAGACTCCAGCCGCTCGGTCGCGCCCTGGTACCTGGGCAAGGGCATGGAAGCCGCCGCATCCAGCCTCTCTCCCGACGGGCGCTGGCTGCTGCTCGCCGTGCAACCGGCCGGCCACGACGAGGGCCAGACCGGCCAGATGCCGCACTACGTGACCCAGTCGGGCTACATCGACGTCGAGGACGTGCGCACCCGGGTCGGCCGCAAGGCTCCGGCGCCGCAGGCGCTGTGGCTGCTCGACCTGGAGCAGCGCGAAAAGCACGAACTGGCACTCGACGACCTGCCCGGCATCGACACCGACCCGCTGGCCGACCTGAAGAAAGAACAGGACATCGACCCGCTCGGCGAGGACGAGCTGCGCGAGGTCAGCCTCAACGGTGTCGAGTGGCACCCGGAAGGCGAACTGCTCGCCGTGCAGCTGCGCGCCATCGACAACAAGGACCGCTGGCTCGCGGTGGTCGACACGACAGCGGAGGAACCGACCCTGAATCCCCGCCACCGCCTGACCGATGAAGCCTGGATCAATTGGTACTTTAACGAGTTCGGCTGGCTGCCCGAATCCGAGACCCTGTGGCTGCTGTCCGAGCAGACCGGCTACAGCCACTTCTACACCGTCGACGCCCGTTCCGGCGATCCGCAGCAGCACACCCGCGGTGACTTCGAGGTCTTCGACCCCGTCGTTGCCAGCGACGGCGAGACGGTGCTGATGCTGACCAACCGCTCGCACCCGACGGAGTACGATCTCTATCGCCTGGACCTGGACGGCGACGAACTCGCGCGCATCACCGAACACAAGGGCATCGAGTCCTTCACCGCCCTGCCGGGTGGCGGCGAACGCGTGCTGGTTCGCTACTCGGAGGCCTACCTGCCGCCGCAGGCCGCCCTGGTCAGCCTCGATTCGGGCGAACTCGAGTCGCTCACCGACACCCGCACCGAAGCCTTCAGGAGCGTTGACTGGCAGCAACCGGAAATCGTCGCCGTGCCGTCGAGCCACGTCGACCGCCCGGTCTGGTCCAAGTTCTACCCGGCGCGCGCCGAGCCGCCCCAGGGCGGCGACAAGCACCCGGTAGTGCTGTTCGTTCACGGCGCCGGCTACCTGCAGAACACCTGGCTGCGCTATCCCAACTACTTTCGCGAGCAGATGTTCCACAACCTGCTCACCGAGCGCGGCTACCACGTGCTCGACATGGACTATCGCGCCAGCGCCGGTTACGGCCGCGACTGGCGCACCGCCATCTACCGGCAGATGGGCACCCCCGAGCTGGAAGACCTGATCGACGGGGTCGACTGGCTGGTGGAAAACCACGACGCCGACCCCGAGCGCGTGGGCGTCTACGGCGGATCCTACGGCGGCTTCATGGCCTTCATGGCGATGTTCAAGGCGCCCGAGGTCTTCGAGGCCGG
>JAASTB010000369.1 GCA_021767625.1 Wenzhouxiangella sp. | reverse complement strand
CGGCAGCACTTCGTCGAGCTTGCCGAGCGTGGCCTCGTCCAGCTCGGCCAGCTGCCCGCCGCCCAGCACCAGCTCGTCGGTGGCCAGGATGCCCGGCCCGCCGCCGTTGGTCAGGATGGCCAGGCGGTTGCCTTCGTGCGGGCGCACACGGGCCAGGAACTCGGCGGCGCGGAACAGGTCCTCGACGCCGTACACGCGCAGCGCGCCGGCGCGGCGAATGGCCGCGGCATACACCTCGTCGCGGCCAGCCAGCGCGCCCGTGTGCGATGCGGCCGCCCGGGCACCCTCGGGCGCGCGGCCGGACTTGACCACCACCAGCGGCTTGTTGCGCGAGGCAGCACGCGAGGCCGACATGAACTTGCGGCCGTCGGTCAGCGCTTCCATGTAGAGCAGGATCGAGCGCGTGCGCGCATCCGAACCCAGGTAATCGATGACGTCGCCGATGTCGACGTCCAGGCAGTTGCCCAGCGAAACGAATGACGAAAACCCGATCTCGCGCTCGGCCGCCCAGTCCAGCACCGTGGTGGCCAGCGCACCGGACTGCGTGACGAAAGCGACGCGGCCGGGCACGGGTTTGCCCGGGGCGAAGCTGGCGTTGAGACCGCTGCCGGGCACCATCAGCCCGACGCAGTTGGGCCCGAGGAATCGCAGGCCGTGACGTCCGGCACGCTCGAGCATTTCGGATTCCAGGTCCCGGCCGGAGGCCTCGCTGGCCTCGTCGAAGCCGGCGGTGATCACCACCGCGGCTCGCGTGCCGACCGCACCGAGGTCCTCGATGATGCCGGGCACCGTTTTCGGCGGCGTGCAGATCACGCCCAGGTCGGGAATTTCGGGCAGGTCCCTCGCCTTGCGGAAGACCGTGCGACCGGCGACCTCGCGGTGATGGAGATTGACTGGATAGATCGAGCCCGCGAAACCGCCTTCGAGCAGGTTGGAGAACACGGCGCGGCCGACGCTGCCCGGCCGGTCCGAGGCGCCGAAGACCGCAACGGACCGCGGCCTGAACATCCTCTCGAGATGGCGAATCGACATTCCCGGCTCCCTCGCAGGGCTCGTGGTCGCAGGGGAAGATTATCATGCGGGCGCCGGGGCGATGCCCGACCCCGCCCGCGCCTTCAGCCGCTTTGCTTGAGGCGAGCCTTGGCCGCTTCGTAGACGGCTTCGAGTTCGTCGTGGTCGAGGTCGGCGAGATCGAGCGCGCGCTCGCGGGCCATGTCTTCCATGGTGCGGAAGCGCCGTTCGAACTTGTGGTTGCAGCGCCTCAGCGCCGCCCCCGGATCGACGTCGAGCTTGCGCGCCAGGTTAGTGATCACGAACAGCAGGTCGCCGATCTCTTCCTCGATGTTGTCGGTGTCCTTGCGCTCCAGCGCCGCGCGAAGTTCATCGGCCTCTTCGTGCAGCTTGTCGAAGATGGGCTCGGGGCCGGGCCAGTCGAAACCGGCGCGGGCGGCGCGCTTCTGCAGCTTGACCGCGCGCCGCAAGGCGGGCAGGCCACGCGAGACCCCGTCGAGCAGGCTCTCGTCGGCCTGTCCCTTCTCGGCGCGTTCGGCGGCCTTGATGTCCTCCCAGTTGGCGGACTGCTGCTCGACGCTGTCGAAACGCGCGTCGCCGAACACGTGCGGATGGCGCCGGACCAGCTTGTCGGAAATGGCCGCGGCCACATCGTCGAAATCGAACAGCGAACGCTCTTCGGCCATGCGGGCGTGGAAGACCACCTGAAACAGCAGGTCGCCGAGTTCGTCGCGCAGGTCCTCGAGATCGTCGCGCTCGATGGCGTCGGCCACCTCGTGCGCCTCCTCGACGGTGTAGGGCGCAATGGTCCGGAAGGTCTGCTCGATGTCCCAGGGGCAGCCCCCTTCGGGATCGCGCAAGCGCGCCATGATCTCGATCAGCCGGTCGACGGCGGCCCGGTCGTTGGAAGACGAATCACTCATCGTGGCGGCAGGATAACCCGAAAGCGCGCGCCGCCGAGTTCGCTGCGATCGACTTCCAGACGGCCGCCGTTGGCCTCGACGAGCTCGCGCACGATCGACAGTCCAAGGCCCTGCCCGTCGCGCCGCTCGTCGCCGCGCTGCCCGCGCTGCAGGAGCCGCTCGACCTGTTCGGCTTCGATGCCCGGTCCGTCGTCCTCGATCGCGATGATCAAACCGTCGCGGCGCAGCCCGCGCTCGCCGGCGCGCACCGAAGCGCGCACCGAGCCGTTACCGTACTTGGCGGCGTTTTCCATCAGGTTGCCGCAGACTTCCCAGAGATCGCGTTCGTCCATGTGGGCGACCAGGCCGGCATCGCCGGCGACCTCGACCCGCAGACCCGATTCGACGTGCAGTCGCTGGAGCGAATCGCCCATGCGCTCGAGGATGGGCCTCACCGCCACGGCGCCCGGCAGGGCCCGGCGCGTGGAGCGCTGCGCGCGCTCGAGCTGGCGGCGGATGATCTGCTCCATGTCGTCGAGATGGTGAGAAAGGTCGCTCGGCCGGGCAGGCTCGCTGGATTCCAGGCGGGCGCGCAGGACCGCCACCGGCGTCTTGAGCGCGTGCGCCAGGTCGGCCAGGGCCTCGGAGTAGCGCCGCGCGTTGTCGCGCTCGGCGGCCAGGAGAGCGTTGAGGTTGTCGGTCAGCGGCCGCAGCTCGCGGGGATAGCGCCCCTCGATGCCGCCGCGGCGGCCGGATTCGATCTCGCCCACCTCGGCGGCCACCCGCCGCAGCGGCCTGAGGATGATCAGCAACAGCCCGACCTGGCCGGCAATGATCAGCACGCCCGCCAGGCCCAGCCAGCGCCAGAGGTCCTCGCG
>JAASTB010000368.1 GCA_021767625.1 Wenzhouxiangella sp. | reverse complement strand
TGGTCGGGGTGACTGGATTCGAACCAGCGACTCCTGCCTCCCGAAGACGAAATGCGGTAGCCCCCGGAGGCAGGAACGGGCGGAGGGCGAGGTTGCCGACCCCCCGTTGGCATAGGGCCGATGGTCTCCGCAGTAGCCAACAATTGGGTCGCGGTTGCTTGCATGTTAATATCGAATCGCTATGCAGCAAGCGATCTGCAAATTATTGGCTTTGAGCATACTTCTTGCCGGACTCGGCTGGAGTATGGATGGTCACGCGGTCTTCGCCGAAGCTCATGAGGAGATTCCGAGCCAGGCCGAACACGACGATCATCAAGGTGATCAGCCGGGCGGTGAGCTATGTGACCATCACTGCCACGCCGGATCGCATCTTGTTGCCGTACCCGTTCTGCACGGCCTGCTGCCCCCGCGAAACCGTGCGGCCTCGCTGACGGACGCGCTCCGGCTTCCGACTTCCAACGGTCGAGACTCCCCCTTCAGACCCCCTATTTCCTGAGTTCCGTACCAAGCACCGTGCGATGGCGGCCCGATCCCGGTCGTCGTTGATCGCAACTGTACGCTGAACAAAAGGAAATCGTATCCATGCAATCTGCGAATCGTGCCCGCATGAGCGGGCGTGCGGCAGTGGCTGCAATGACTGTAGCCATTGCCCTGATGGTGCCGCTGTGGGTGGCGGCCCAATCCGGGCAATCTTCTCCGGAAGGCACACTGACCCTCGACGAGGCCGTTGCCACGGCCATGCAGAACAATCTCGAGCTGCACGCCGCCCGGCAGGAAATCCTGACCGCGCGCGCCCGGCTCGAACACGCCAGTCGCTGGGCGCCCTCTAATCCCCAGATCTCGGTTAGGCAGCGCCGGCGCGACCCGCCCGGACCGGGCGGGACCAGCACCGACTTCGGCGTCGAGCTCTCCCAGGAACTGTGGATCGGCGGCCAGCGTGGCCTCAATCGTAGCGGCCGCCAGTCGGAGGTCGAGAGCGCTCGGGCGATGATCCAGTTCCTCGAATTGACGGTCGCGGCGCGAACCCGCCGGGCCTTTCTCGACCTGATCGTGGCGCGTGAGTCGGTTGAAACGGCGCAACGCGCCGTGGCCGTCACCGAAGAGATCCAGCAGTCAACGCGGTCACGCAAGGAGGCGGGCGAGGCCACGCGTATCGAGGTCAACTCCGCCGCCATCGGCGTCGGCCGCGCAAGATCGGCCCTGGCCGAGGCGCAGGCCAACGCGAACGCGGCGCGGGCGCGCCTGCGCGAGCTGATGGCCGACCAGGTGCCGGAAGACATCGAGCTCTCGGGCGACTTCAATCTGCGGGCACTGGACCTGCCACCTCGGAGTGAGCTGCTCAATCGGGTCGTGGGCCATCGTGGCGACCTGGCCGCGGCAGCCGCCGATATCGCGGCGGCGGAAAGCGATCTCGCACTGTCGAAGCGCCAGTTGATCCCGAACCTGACGGTTTTCGGGTTCTACGAACAGGAGGAAGAAGAGGACATCACGGGCGTGGGCGTGTCCATGCCGCTGCCGGTGCTGCATCGCTACGGCGGTGAGCGCAAGGAGGCGCAAGCGGATCTGAGAAAGGCCCAGATCGAGCGTGACACCCTGCTGCTGGAAGTCCGTATCGGTCTCGACCGGGCCATCGAGGACTACCGGGTTGCCAAATCGAGAATCGAAGCCGTCTCCGAACAGGTGCTGGCGTCGGCCGAAGACAACGTGCGGCTGACCTACGAGGCCTTCCGCGCGGGTGAAGTCGGCATTACGGCCGTCTCCTCGGCGCAGGAAGCCCTGCTGCAGGCGCGCCGTGCCTATCTGGAGGCCCGCCGCGCCTTCATTCGGGCGGCCACCGATCTCGAGCGCACCAGCGGCGGCCTGCTCGTCGTCCACGGCCGCCCGGCCGAAGCGGAAACGAGCCGGGAAGACGAAATCAACGAGAAGGAATCCTGATCATGCGACCACTGAAGATGCTTTTGGGCCTGTTGCTCGTCGCCGCGTTGAGCGGTTGCGGCGACAGCGAAACGGGCCGGGAAGACGAACACCAGTCCCACGATGCGCCGGCTGCCGAAAGCCACGAGGGGCACGGTGATGAGACCGAAGCCCATGAAGACGAAGAATCGGGGCACGAAGACGAAGCGGCACACGGCGAGGACGAACGGTCCCGCAATCTCGAACTCACCGCTGCCCAGCAGCGTCGACTGTCGATCCAGGTTGAGGAAGCGACATCGGGATCCGCGAGCGACGCGGTTTCTGCGCCCGCCACCCTGACCTATGACAAGGATCGAATTGCGCGGGTCGGGCCGCGCCTGGACGCCAAAGTCGTGCGTGTCATTGCCGATCTCGGCGATCGTGTCGAAGCCGGCGACCCGCTGGTCGAACTCGACAGCGTGGCGCTGGGCAAGGCCAAGGCGCGGCACCTGACCACGCTCGCGCGTCTCGAGACAGTTCGTGCCCAGTACGAGCGCGAGCGCGAACTCAATGAGAAGGACATCACCAGCGACGCCGAGCTTCAGGAGGCGCGCGCGCTCCTCGCCGAGGCCCGGGCCGAGCACGATGCGGCCGACGAGGAGCTCAGGCTCTACGGCCTGTCGCCGGAGGAAATCGACTCGGTCCAGCCCGATGCCGACGTGCCGCTGTCTCGCTATGTCCTGACCAGCCCCATCGACGGAGCCGTTCAGCACCGTGACGTCGTGCCCGGTCAGACCGTCGGCGCCAATGAAACGCCGGTGACGATCGTGGACACCTCGACCATGTGGCTGATGATCGAAGCCAGCGAATCCGATGCCGGGGCGCTCCGCCCGGGTCAGCC
>JAASTB010000367.1 GCA_021767625.1 Wenzhouxiangella sp. | reverse complement strand
GGAAGGCACGGGAATACACGGAACGAGAAAGGAGGGAAAAATCTTTTCCGTGATTTCCGTGCCTTCCGTGGTTCCCTTGTTTTCCTCTGCGCCCTCCGCTCCTCCGCGGCTCTGCGTGGAAACCGACGACCCAAGAAGCCGCCCCCAAACCCCTAACCCCCCAGCATGGCCTTCAGGGCAGCAATATTGTCCATGGCGTCTTCGGCCGAGGCTTCTTCGCTGCCGTGGCGGGCCGGCCAGCGGATGGCGTCTTCGGGGAGTTCGTCGAGAAATCGGCTGGGCGTGGTTTCGACCTGCTCGCCGCCGCGGCGCCGGCGTTTGGCATAGGAGATCTGGAGTTTTCGCTCCGCGCGGGTGATGCCCACGTACATCAGGCGCCGCTCTTCCTCGATGGTGTCTTCGTCCACCGAGCGGGTGTGCGGCATCAGGCCTTCCTCGCAGCCGGCCAGCCACACGCGCGAGAACTCCAGGCCCTTGGCCGCGTGCAGGGTCATCAGGCGCACCATGTCGGCGCCGTCGTTGCGGTCGTCGTCGGGTCCGGCGGCCAGCGACACCCGCGCGATCAGCTCGTCGGCGGAGTTGGTCGCCTCGCTCAGGCGCTCGACCCAGCCGGTCAGGTCCTTGATCGAGCGTCGCCGCCGGTCGGCCTTCTTGGGATCGTCGTCGGTCTCGATCAGCCACTCGAGATAGCCGATGTGGTCGATCATCTCGGCATAGGCCTCGCCTATGTCGCCGCGCTCGGCGCGGTCGTTGAAATCGATCAGCATATTGGTGAACGAGCGAAAGCCGCGCTGCGCCGCCGTCGGCAGCTCGGCCTGGAACATCGGGTCGACGGCCGCCTCGAACAGGCTCTTGTGCGTGGCATCCGCGTAGGTGGCCAGGCGCGACATCGCGCCCGAGCCCAGGCCGCGGCGCGGCGCGTTGGCCACGCGCATGAAGGCAGGGTTGTCTTCCGGGTTGACCAGCAATCGCAGGTAGGCCAGGCAGTCGCGCACCTCGCGGGCGTCGAACCAGCTCGGGCCGCCGGAGACCACGTAGGGCACGCCGTACTCGCGTAGCTGCTGCTCGATCGCGCGCGCCTGGAAGTTCGAGCGATACAGCACCGCGCAGTCGCCGAATCGGGCGTGGCCGCCGTGGACTTCGGTGACGACGGCTCGGGCGATGGATTCGGCCTCGTCGGCCTCGTCGGTGTATTCGACGATCTCGATCTTCTCCCCGGGGCCGTGCTCGCTCCAGAGCTTCTTCTCGAATTCGTGCGGGTTGCAGGAAATCACCGAGTTGGCCGCGGTCAGGATATAGCCGGTCGAGCGGTAGTTCTGCTCGAGCTTGACCACCTCCAGGTTCGGCCAGTCGGACTTGAGGCTGACCAGGTTTTCCGGCCGGGCGCCGCGCCAGCCGTAGATCGACTGGTCGTCGTCGCCCACTGCCGTGAACGCGCCGGTGTCGGCAGCGAGCTTCCCGAGCAGCCGGTACTGCGCCTCGGAGGTGTCCTGGTATTCGTCGACCAGCAGGTACTTGAGCTTGTGGCGCCAGCGCGTGCGCAGCACCGGGTCCTCGAGCATCTTCGCGGGGATCGTGATGAGGTCGTCGAAGTCGACGGCGTTGAGGGCGGCCAGCCGCTCCTCGTAACCGGCGTAGATCTCCGCGGCCCGGGCGGCGTTCTCGCTGGTGGCTGCCGCATGGGCCTGCTCGACGTTGAGCCCGGCGTCCTTGTAGCGGCCGATCCCGGACTGCACGGCGTAGACCATGTCCTTCGGCGCCCCGGCCGGCAGCATTTCGCGGATCAGGTCGCCGGAGGTGTGCTGGTCGAGGATGCTCAGGCCCTTGCGCCGGCCGGCGGCTTCGGGCTCCGAGCGCAGGATCTGCCAGCCCAGGGAATGGAAGGTCGAGATGGTCAGGCCCTCGATCTTCTTGCGCCCCAGGCGCTTGCCGATGCGCGACTTCATCTCGCGCGCGGCCTTGTTGGTGAAGGTAATCGCCGCGATCTCGCGCGCCCCGTAGTGGCCCTGGTCGATCAGCCAGGCGATCTTCTCGGTAATCACGCGCGTCTTGCCCGAACCCGCCCCGGCCAGAACCAGCAACGGCGTGTCGATATGGGTCACCGCAGCGTGCTGGGCCGGGTTGAGTTTGATGGCGGGCTTCGACATGGGCGCGGCATTGTAGCGGAAAGACGATTCTACCCGGCGGGGATATTTTCGGGTTTCGGGCTTTCAGGTTTCAGGTTTCAGGAAAAGGCTAGGGGTTCCGGGGCAGTGCGTGGCGAGGCGGATGGGGTCGGGGCCGGCTTGACCGGGTGGGTCACGGAGGAGCGGAGAATGCGGTAGGGGTTCAGGGTTCCGGAAAAGGACCAGCGCGCACGCGTTCAGTGTCCGCGGCAGGCAGGGCGCAGGGGTTTTCGGCAACACTCCCTCGGCTTCGTCCAACGCTCCGGAACCCCGAACCCCGAACACGGAACCCGTTCTTTGGCCGAAACGATATACTCGGACCATGCGATCGCTCCCGCCCCTGACTGTCCTACTAGCCATCCTGCTGGCCGCCGCGCCGGCGCTCGGGGCCGAAGTCACGCGCGTCGAGCTGCATCAGCGCGAGGACGTGGTGCTGCAGCACGAGCGGTTCGTCGGCAACGTGCGCGCACAGGCCAAGCGCGAGGGCATCATCGTGCGGGTCCCGCAGCTCTACGTCTACTTCACCGACCGCAGCCCCGCCTGGCACCTGCACGGCTATCGCCGAGGGTTCGAGCGGGAGCTGGGCCTGACCTACGAACACGGCCGGCGCGAGCGCTCGATGGTCTCGATC
>JAASTB010000366.1 GCA_021767625.1 Wenzhouxiangella sp. | reverse complement strand
CCGAGTCGGCCGTGGCCGGTTCGAACGTCGAGGTCAGCTGGCAGGGCGAGAAGATCCAGCCGCGCGACCTGGTCACGATCGTGCCCGCCGACGCCGAGGCGGACGCGCGCGGCTACTACCAGCGCGTGGGCGAGGAAAGCTCGGCGGTGTTGCGGGCGCCGGGCGAGCCGGGGCCCTACGAGGCGCGCTACGTCGCCAGCGCGACGGGGCAGGCCGTGGCTCGCGCGCCGATCGAACTGACCGAGCCCCAGGTCACCGTCACGGCGCCGGAGACGGCGGCCGCCGGATCGGATTTCGGCGTCGAGTGGACCGGTACCGTGCATCCGCGCGACAAGGTCACCATCGTCAAGGCCGATGCAGCCGACGATGCCTACGGCGACTATCTGCGCACCGGCAATGCCGAGTCCGGCACCCTGCAGGCGCCTTCCGATCCCGGTGCCTACGAGGTTCGCTACCTGCTCGAGACCGACGGCCTGGCCGTGGCCCGCGCGCCGATCGAGATCGTCGAGAAGGCGGTGAGCGTGTCGGGGCCGGAGTCGGTGACGGCCGGCTCGGATTTCACCGTGGAATGGAGCGACGTCGTTCATCCGCGAGACAAGGTCACCATCGTCGCAGCCGGTTCGGCCGAGGACGCCTACGGCGAGTATCTACGGGTGGGCGAGGCGCGCAGCGGCACCCTGCAGGCGCCTTCGGAAGCCGGCGACTACGAGATCAGATACCTGCTGGAAGAAAACGGCCGATCGGTTGCCGCCGCGCCGGTGACGGTGACGGGGGCGGAAACCAGCGTTTCCGGGCCCGAATCGGTGGTCGCCGGCAGCAACTTCACGGTCGAGTGGGCGAACACCATCCACCCGCGCGACAAGGTGACGGTGGTTGGCGCCGATGCGCCCGCCGACGCCTACGGCGAGTACCTGCGTACGGGCAACGCGGCATCGGGCAGCCTGCAGGCGCCGTCCGAGGCGGGCGACTACGAGATCCGCTACCTGCTAGAGGAAGACGGGCGCGCCATCGCCTCGGCGCCGCTGACCGTGACCGCGGCCGAGACGAGCGTTTCGGGTCCGGACAGCGCGGTTGCCGGCAGCCACCTGACCGTGTCCTGGACCAACACCATTCACTCCCGCGACAAGGTAACGATCGTGCCGGCAGGTGCTCCGGCCGACAATTACGGCGACTACCTCCGCACCGGCAATGCTTCGGAGGGCAGGCTTCAGGCGCCGGCCGAACCGGGCGACTACGAAGTGCGCTACCTGCTGGAGAAGGACGGACGGGCGATCGCTTCGGCGCCGATTGCGATCACGGCGCCGGAAACGAGCGTGTCCGGGCCGCAGAGTGCCGTGGCCGGCAGCAAGGTTTCGGTTTCCTGGACCGAGACCATTCATTCGCGCGACAAGGTCACCATCGTTGCCGCCGGTGCGCCAGCCGACAGCTATTCGGATTACCTGCGAACGGGCGGTGGCACCTCGGGCACGCTGGACACGCCGGCCGAGCCGGGCGAATACGAAATCCGCTACCTGCTGGAGGCCAACGGCCGATCGATCGCCAGCGCGCCGATCACCCTGACCGAGCCGGACGTCACGGTCTCGGCGCCGGAGTCCGTTGCGGCGGGCACGCGCTTCGAAGTGAGCTGGACCAACACGGTGCATCCGCGCGACAAGGTGGCCATCGTGCCGGCCGACGCGCCGGCGGATGCCGACGACGAGTACACCCGAACGGGCAATGCCACCTCGGGAACGCTGGATGCGCCCGACTCGCCCGGCGACTACGAAGTGCGCTACCTGCTCAATGCCAGCGGCCGCGCGATCGCGAGCACGCCGATCAGGGTCGAATGAGGGAGGGAATCGGACCTGCCCGGCGGTGCCGGGCAGGCTCGATGACCAGCGGTCTTACTTGAAGACCGTCAGTTCGAAGTCGCCCGTGCTGTCGCCCAGGGCGGTGACGTAGATCGTGTAGGTGCCGGTTTCCGGCAGGGTGGTCACGGCCATGCTGTTGGTGCCGTCGCCGCCGTCGTCGTCGCTGACCAGGTTGCTGCCGTCGGGGTTGGAGACGTGCAGCATCGCATCGAATGCGCTGGAGTTGAGCTGGATGGTCAGCGTCTCGCCGGCCTGTCCCTCGATTTCGAAGCTTTCATAGCGCTTGCCGTTGTAGGCGCGCGGCGAGTCGCTGCCCAGGCTGCCGCTGTGCTGCGCGGCCGCTTCGCTCGACAGCTCGGTGACGCTCAGTTCGTAGCGGCCGGTGCTCGAGGAAAGGCTGCTGGCGGTGATGGTCACCGTCTCGCCGTCTTCCCCGAACTGGTGGTAGATGCGGCTGTTGAAGCCCTGGTCGCCGCCGTCGTCGTCGGTCTTTTCGTTGCCGTCGGCATCGACCAGGGTGAGGAACGCGTCGAAGTCGTAGGACTTGAGGTCGATGACCACGCGCTGGTCGGCCGAGCCGGTCAGCTGGTAGCGGTCCCCGGCGCTGGAACCATCGGAAATCTGTCCCTCGACGGTCTGGCCGATTTCGATGCCGTCGGGCGAGGGCAGGCTGCGTGCGACCACGCGATAGGTGCCGGAGCCTCCCATCAGCGGCGAGGCCACGATTTCCATATTGCCGCCCTGGTCGAGCGTGCGCACGAAACCGGCGTTGATTTCCTGGTAGTCGTCGTTGGTGATCGTTTCGCCGCCGGGCAGCGTGGCGTTGACGACGGTATCCACGCCCTCGCCGATGATGATCACCTCGACCGTCATGCCGGCCTCGACCGGGATCGTGTGACGGTTGGCAGACGGGTCACCGCCTTCGGTGAACTCGCCCGACTCGGAGAAGAT
>JAASTB010000365.1 GCA_021767625.1 Wenzhouxiangella sp. | reverse complement strand
GGCGGCGTGATTCCCTCCGAAGCGCAACTGACCCGCGCCAAGGAAGGTCTCCTGGTCCTCGAGGACTGGCACAATTTCGGCCCGGACTATGATCGAACCCTGATGGCCTGGGAGTCGAATTTCCTCGATGCCTGGCCGGAACTGTCCGAGCGAGACGGCCTGGACGAGCGCTTCTATCGGATGTGGCGCTTCTATCTCAACTGTTCCGCCGGCGCCTTTCGTTCGCGCGGTCTCAACCTCTGGCAGTTGGTGCTCAGCCACGGCGACATACCGCGCTACGTTCCGGTGCGCTGAAGCATGAGCGCGGATGCCCGGGAGGCACATCATCGCCGTACCGAAGCGCTCTCGAACGCGTTGACGGACTCGCGCGGGCCGGTTCGCCTGCGCAAGCGCACCAGTAATCTCTTTCGCCCGCGCGAGGAGATCGAGCGCACGCAGCTCGACGTGGCTTCGCTCGATCACGTCATCGAGATCGACCCCGACTCGGGCGTGGCAGAGGTCGAAGGCATGACGACCTACGCTGACCTGGTCGACGCGACCTTGCCCTATGGGCTTGCGCCAGCCATCGTGCCGGAGTTGAAGAGCATTACCGTCGGTGGCGCGATGACCGGCCTGGGGATCGAGTCCATGGCCTTCCGATACGGCCTGGTGCATCACACGGTCAGTGAAATGGACGTGCTCGTCGCCGACGGCCGGGTGCTGACCTGTTCGCCCAACCGACGAAGCGAACTGTTTTTCGGGTTTCCGAATTCCTTCGGGAGTCTCGGCTATGCCATGCGCCTACGCGTCGGGCTGGTGCCGGTGGCCCGTCACGTTCGCCTGGAGCACACGCGCTTCAGCGACCCACAGCACCTGTTCGCGGCGATCGCCGACGAATGCGAGCAGCCGACTTGCGACTACCTGGACGCGGTGTATTTCGCACCCGGCGAGTTCGTGCTGACCCGGGCGGGATTCGTCGAGGAGTTGCCGTCCGACACGGCCCCCAGCGACTACACCTGGATGCAGCAGTACTGGAAGAGCCTGCGGGACAAGCGCGAAGATTACCTCTCGATCCACGACTATCTGTGGCGTTGGGACACCGACTGGTTCTGGTGCAGCAAGAACCTGGGCATGAACTTCAAGCCCCTGCGTTTTGTCATGGGGCGCAAGCGGCTCAACAGCATCACCTATCAGAAAGTCATGCGGGCCAGCAATCGCTGGCCCCTGAGCATGATGCGCCACGTCCGTCCCCGCACCGAATCTGTCATCCAGGACGTCGATATTCCGATCGACAATGCCGCGGCCTTCCTGGCCGAGTTCGAAGCCCGGGTCGGCATCCGGCCGGTCTGGATCTGTCCATTCGTCGTGCCCGACGGCCGTTTCTCGCTTTTCGAGTTGCGCACGGATACGCCCTACATCAACTTCGGCTTCTGGGACATGGTGCGCAGCGACGAGCCCGACGGTCATTACAACGCCCTCGTCGAGGAAATGGTGGCCAGGCACGGCGGCAAGAAGAGCCTGTATTCGCGCAGCACCTACGACGAGCAGCGGTTCTGGCAGGAGTACGATCGCGAGGCCTACGAATCCCTCAAGCGGGAATACGACCCCGAGGGTCGGTTCCCGGGACTCTACGAGAAGGCCGTAAAGAGCCGATAGGGGCGTTGCTCGTGCCAACGCGCTAGGATGGCGCCCGGGAAGGGTTGGCTCGAAGCAGAGGGACAATCCCATGGAACAACGTTCGCCCATTGCGCCCACGCTGGCGTCTCGCCTGGCGTGCGCCTGCAACTGCGCCTACGGCATCAGCGCCAGGAGCGGGCAATACACGCCCCCCGACATCTACTCCGACGGGGCCGGCTGGCTCGAAGCGCCCACCGTGATATCCGCGCCCGAGGCCGGTCAGCCGCAGGGCCCGAAGATCAACGCCTGCCTCGTGGGGCGCACCGTTGACGGCGTCGTCGTGGCCTTTCGCGGCACGCTGCCGCCGCGCTGGAAGCTAGGGCCTCTCGAGGACTGGTGGCAGGATATCGTCGACTCCGAGCCGGTGGTGGAGGCGCCGTTGCCCGGGAAGCTCCACGAAGGATTCCGCGATGCGCTGGATACGATCTGGAAGGATGTCCTGTCGGCCGTACGCGCCCGGCTGTCACAGCAGATCGAAGGGTCGTTGCTGATCACCGGCCACAGCAAGGGTGGTCCGATGGCGAGCATCGCTGCCGCCAGGCTGTGGCTGTCCGAGCGGATCACGGTTGGCGGGGTCACGACCTTTGCCTCGCCGCATCCGGGCGATCGGGACTTCGTCCATGGCTATCCTTCCGGGTTCGAGGTCACTCGCTACGAGAACTATCTCGACCTGGTTCCGTTCCTGCCGCCGACCGACGAGTTCTTCGAAGTCTTGAATGATTTGCCCCAAAGCTGGAAGGACGAGATCTGCTATTGGCTCAAGCCGGTCTGCAAGGTGCTCGATGCGGCAAAGAACTGGCACTACGAGTCCCTGGGCGTGCTGCGCTACGTCACCCGCGACGGTCATGTCGTAGGATCCGGCGATGGCGACGCCAATCCGGAGCGCCGATTCGCGGAGATCATCACTGCGCTCTTCGGCTTCGGCGGGTTGCAGGAGATGCGGGAAGCGGCTGCTGCCGGGCGCGACGCGAAGGGTTCCGAAAGCGGTCTGTCACGCATCGGCGCCGCTCACTGCATCGCCTGCAAGTGCAGCAAGCCGGACGACCTGTGCGCCGGCGGCTACATGACCGGATCCGGCGGCGACCCGATCTGTTCGGGCGGCTGATCAGCCTGGTGCCAGCCTATCTCGGCGCACAAATCGCGCAGATCCGC
>JAASTB010000364.1 GCA_021767625.1 Wenzhouxiangella sp. | reverse complement strand
GACAAGGCCACGAGCATCATGCTGCACGTGCATACGCGTGGCCGCGGCGTGGCGGGCGTTTACACCTACGAGATTGCCGAGACCAAGGTGGTGATGGTCAACGACTACGCCCGCGAGCATGACCATCCACTGCAGTGCACCCTGGAAGAGACCGGTGAATGACGCTGCTGGCGGAATCATCCGCCTGCTCCGGGGTCTTATTGATTCGAAGTATCTAGATTTGCCGCACGCGCAAGGTTGCCCAGATGTTCAGCAAGGAACTTGAACTTTCCATTTCGCAGGCCTACCACACGGCCCGCAGCAAGCGCCACGAGTTCCTGACCGTGGAGCACCTGCTGCTCGCGCTGCTCGACAACGAGTCGGCGCGGGAAGTGCTGCTGGCCTGCGGGGTCGATATCCAGCTGCTCGGCCACGAGCTCGACCAGGTTCTGGACGAGTCCGTGCCCGTGCTTTCCGAGGGCGACCAGCGCGATACGCAGCCGACCATCGGATTCCAGCGCGTGCTGCAGCGGGCGCTCTACCACGTGCAGTCCGCCGAAAAGAAGGAAGTGCTCGGTGCCAACGTCCTGGTCGCCATCTTCAGCGAGAAGGATTCGCACGCGGTCTACCTGCTCGGCAAGCAGGACCTGGCGCGCCTCGATGTCGTCAACTACCTGTCGCACGGCATTGCCAAGACCGACGAGACCGGCCCCCAGGCGGGCGCCGACCCCGCGCAGGCCGCTGAACCCGGCGCTGAAGAGGAAAAATCGGCGCTGGCCAGCTACGCCACCAACCTCAACGAACGCGCCAAGGCCGACAAGATCGATCCACTGATCGGGCGGGCGCTGGAAGTCGAACGCACCATCCAGATCCTGTGCCGCCGGCGCAAGAACAACCCGCTCTACGTCGGCGAATCCGGCGTGGGCAAGACGGCCCTGGCCGAAGGGTTGGCGCTGCGCATCGTGCGCGAGGAAGTGCCGGAGGTGCTGCACGACGCCGAGATCTGGGCGCTGGACCTCGGCGCGCTGCTGGCCGGCACAAAGTACCGGGGCGATTTCGAAAAGCGCCTCAAGGCGGTTCTCGCCGAGCTCAAGGCGCGCGAGAAGGCCGTGCTCTTCATCGACGAGATTCACACCATCATCGGTGCCGGCGCGGCGTCGGGCGGCGTCATGGACGCCTCCAACCTGATCAAGCCCGTGCTGGCCAACGGCGAGCTGCGCTGCATCGGCTCGACCACCTTCGAGGAATACCGCGGCGTGTTCGAGAAGGACAGGGCGCTTGCCCGCCGGTTCCAGAAGATCGACATCGTCGAACCTTCGGTGGGCGAGACCATCGAGATTCTCGGCGGACTCAAGCACCGCTTCGAGGAGCATCACGGCGTGAGCTACACGCCCGAGGCCCTGGAGGCGGCGGCAACGCTGTCGGCGCGTCACATCAACGATCGCCACCTGCCTGACAAGGCCATCGACGTGATCGACGAGGCCGGCGCCCGCGAGCGTCTCAAGCCAGAAGATGAGCGGGCCGAGCAGATCGGCGTGGCCGAGATCGAGGAAGTCATCGCAAAGATGGCCCGCATTCCGCCGCGACAGGTCTCGCGCTCGGACCGCGATGCGCTCAAGACCCTGGAGCGCGACCTCAAGATGGTGGTATTCGGTCAGGACGAGGCGATCGCGACCCTGTCGTCTGCGATCAAGATGTCGCGTTCGGGACTGGCCGATGTCGACCGCCCGATCGGCAGCTTCCTGTTCGCCGGTCCGACCGGCGTGGGCAAGACCGAGGTGACCCGCCAGCTCGCCATGACCATGGGCATCGAGCTGATCCGCTTCGACATGTCAGAGTACATGGAGGCCCACACGGTCTCGCGCCTGGTGGGCGCGCCGCCGGGCTACGTCGGCTTCGATCGCGGCGGCTTGCTCACCGAAGCGGTCACCCAGACCCCGCATGCGGTGCTGCTGCTAGACGAGATCGAGAAGGCGCACCCCGACGTCTACAACTTGCTGCTTCAGATCATGGACCACGGCAAGCTCACCGACGCCAACGGTCGCACGGCGGATTTCCGCAACGTGATTATGGTGATGACCACCAATGCCGGCGCCGAGTTGATGAGCCGTCGCGGGATCGGCTTCATGCCGTCCGACAACACGACCGACGGCATGGAGGCCATCCGCAAGCAGTTCACCCCCGAATTCCGCAACCGCCTGGATGCGATCATCCAGTTCCACTCCCTGCCGATGGAGGTGGTCCTGCAGGTGGTCGACAAGTTCCTGATGGAAATGGAGAACCAGCTCGCCGACAAGGGCGTGACCATCGAGGTCAGTTCCGACGCGCGGCAGTGGTTGGCCGAGCACGGCTTCGACGAGAAGATGGGTGCGCGGCCGATGAAGCGCATCATCCAGGACCACATCAAGCGGCCCCTGGCCGACGAACTGCTGTTCGGCGACCTGGCCGAAGGCGGGGAGGTCGAAGTCAGTGTCCGCGAGGACGGCAGCGGCCTGGAACTAGTCTGCCGCAGCAACTCCGCGGCGGCGGCCCCGATCGCGGACTAGGGGTCGGCTTTATTTCATGCGGTAGGTGATGCGGCCCTTGCTGAGATCGTAGGGCGTCATCTCGACCTTGACGCGGTCGCCGGTGAGGATGCGGATGTAGTGCTTGCGCATGCGCCCGGAGATGTGGGCGGTGATGACATGTCCGTTGTCGAGCTCGACGCGGAACATGGTGTTGGGCAGGGTCTCGAGAACCTTGCCTTCCATTTCGATGTGTTCGTCCTTTGCCATAATCCCTGTACGAAGTATTAAAACCGCGTTATTTTGACACTTTCTGAGCCAGACGCAAG
>JAASTB010000038.1 GCA_021767625.1 Wenzhouxiangella sp. | reverse complement strand
GTAAATTCGCTCCCAGGAATCGAACTGCGAAAAGGGAGCGGTATGAACGCAATCCTTGCTCGACCGGCCCGCGGAGGCAGGCGGTGGCTGATCCTCTCCTTGCTGGGATGCCTTCTGTCCATCGATGCCATCCGGGCCGAACCGCCGACGCTCTCCGAGGCCGTCGATGCGGCCCTCGAACAGAATCGCTCCGATGCGCTCGTCGAAGTCCGGATGCGCGAGGCCGAGTCGCTCGATCGGCGTTCGTCGAGCTGGCTCGCGGACGATCCGAGCCTCGAGGTGCAGTACATCGGCGACCAGGTCGATCGCGACACCGGCTTTCGCGAATGGGAAGCGGCCCTGAACCTTCCGCTGCCTCTCCCCGGGCAGCGTGCCGCCCGCCTGGCTGTCGCCGATGCCGCGAGCCTGGAGGCCGGCCGGTTTCGCGCATTCAGGCGCTGGGAAGCGGCCGGGCTGGTACGCGCAGCGGCCTGGGCCGTGCGCCTTGCGCAGGTGGACGAGGCCGAATCCCGCCGTGCGCTGGAACGCTCCGCCGACCTCGAGGAGCAGATCCGCCGCCGATACGAGGCGGGGGAGCTGCCGAATTCCGACCTCCTCCTGGCGCGTCAGCAAACCGCCCAGCTGCGGGCCGGCCTGCGCGATGCCGAGCAGACGCTGGAGACCGCCCGGGCCGACTATCGGCGAACGGTCGGGCTGGCCGAGTTGCCCGTCGGCCTGGAGGAACAACCGGTCGCAGAAGGGACCGTTGCACCCGATCACCCACAACTGGCCTATCTGGCCGCCCAGCTGGGCCGCTACCGGGCCGACGGGGAGCGTGTCCGTTCCGAAAGGCGGGAGAACTGGACGCTGAGCGTCGTGGGTCGCCGCGATCGCAGCGACTTCGGCGCCGACTACGGCGATTCCCTCGGGCTGGCGCTTTCGGTGCCGTTCGGGCTGGGCAGCCACTCCCGCTACAAGGCGGCCGAAGCCGATCGGCAGACGGTTGCGGCCGACGTGGCATTGCACCAGGCGCGCCGGGCGCTGGAACTGGATCTGGAGCAGAGCAGGACCCGCCTCGACAAGCTCTCGCAATCGATCGAATCGGCCATCGAATCGAACGACCTGGCGCAGCGCTTCCTGGCCATGCAGGAGCGGGCTTTCGAGCTCGGCGAGATCGACCTGCTCGACCTGATCCGGGCGCGCGAACGCGCACTCGCCGCCAGCAGCATGCTCGAGCGGCGGAGGGCCGAGCGCATGCGCGAAATCGCACGATTCAACCAGGCAGCAGGAGTGATTCCCCGATGAATGTCCCCGGACCCCTTCTTCCCTTTCTGTCGGCGTTGGTGCTTGCCACCGCTGTCGGGCCGCTGGCGGCAGCCGAGCCGCTCGAACTGTCCGACGCCGAACGGGCGGCTTTCGGCCTGCGCACGCAGGCGCTCGATCCCGTGACCGAGGCCATCGGCAATCGCCTGCCGGCCCGCGTGACCGTGCCCAATCGCCAGCTGCGGGTGGTCAGTGCGCCGCAGCCAGGTCTGCTCGAGCAAGTGCTCGTTGCCGAAGGCGACCGTGTCGAGCCGGGACAGGTGGTGGCCCTGATCCGCTCGCCGAGCCTGCTGGACCTTCAGCGCGAGTTTCTCGCCGCCCAGGCCAGGCTCGACCTGGCGCGCGAATCCCTGCGCCGGGACGAGCAGCTGTTCGAAGACGGCATCATCTCGGAGCGGCGCTACCAGACCACGCGAGCGGAGATGCTGGAAGCGGAAGCGACGCTCAAGCAGCACAGGCAACGCCTGCTGCTGGCAGGGTTCGGCGAGGCGGCCCTGGCCGAGCTGGCCCAGCGTGATCAGCTCAGCAGCAGCCTGGAGGTCACCACGCCGCTCGGCGGGGTGGTGCTCGACCAGATGGGCACGCCCGGAGAACTCATCGATGCCGCCACGCCGATCCTTCGAATCGGACAGCTCGACCGGCTCTGGCTTGAAATCCACACGCCGCTCGATTCCGTCGTGGGCGTGGCCGCGGGCGCCCGGGTGCAGGTGCCGGAGCTGGGGCTGGAGGGCCGAGTGATCACCGTCGGCCGCCAGGTTCACGGGCAGGATCAGGGCGTGCTGGTGCGCGCGGTGGTCGAGGAGGGGGCGGACCTGCTGCGGCCGGGGCAGTTCGTCGAGGCGCAGCTGTGCGTGACTTGCGGCGTCGAGGTTCCCGCGTTCAGGGTGCCGCGGGCCGCCGTGTTCCGCGAGAACGGCGAAGCCTTCGTCTTCAGTGAGCAAGCGACAGGTTTCGTCGCGGTTCCCGTCCGCGTGGTCGCCGAAGAGATCGATTCGCTGGTCGTCGAGGGCGAATTCCCCGAGGACAGCGCAATCGTCGTCTCCGGCACGATCTCGCTTAAGGCTTACTGGCTGCAGCAGCACGAGGGTCTGTAATCATGCTCGACCGGCTCGTTCAGTTCGCCCTGACGCAGCGTCTGCTCATGCTGCTCGGCGTCGCCGTGGTGGTCGGCGGGGGATGGGCCGCCTTCAACCGTACGCCGATCGACGCGTTTCCCGATGTGTCCGTGCCGCAGGTCAAGGTGATCGTCAAGGCGCCGGGCATGACGCCCGAGGAAGTGGAGGCCCGGATCACGGCACCTATCGAGGTCGAGATGCTGGGGATTCCCGGCCAGCGCATGCTGCGTTCGACTACGAAGTACGCGCTGACCGACATTACCATCGATTTCGAGGAAGGCACCGACATCTACTGGGCGCGGCAGCAGGTCGCCGAGCGGCTCAACGCCGTTTGGGGGGATCTGCCGGGGGAGGTCTCGGGCGGTCTTGCGCCGATGACGACACCGCTCGGCGAGATGTTCATGTTCACCGTCGAGGGCGGCGACCTCACGCTGAGCGAACGGCGCTCGCTGCTCGACTGGGTCATCCGGCCGGCGCTGCGCACTGTCGAGGGCGTGGCCGACGTCAATTCCCTGGGCGGTTTCGTCAAGACTTTCGAGGTCGTGCCCGACAACGCCAGCCTCTACGGACGAGGGCTTTCGGTGTCGGACCTGGTCCGTGCCCTGGAAGCCAACAACCGCAACGACGGCGCCGGTCGGCTCAACGACGGCGAGGAGGTGCTGCTGGTGCGCTCGCAAGGCAGCATCCGGACGCTTCAGGATCTGCGCGACATCGTCGTCAAGCCGCATCCCACCGAACCGGTTCGGGTCCGCGACGTGGCCGAGGTGCGTTTCGGTGCGCTCACCCGTTACGGCGGCGTGACGCGAAATGCCGAGGGCGAAGCGGTCCAGGGCCTGGTGCTCGGACTTCGCGGCGCCAATGCGCGCGAGGTCGTCGACGGCGTCAGGCAGAAACTCGAAGAGCTGCGCCCGGGGCTGCCCGACGGCGTCAGCGTCGAGGTGTTCTACGATCGCGGCAACCTGGTCTCCCGCGCGGTCGGCACCGTCTCCAACGCACTCGTTCATGCCATCGTCCTGGTCGTGGTGCTGCTCGTGCTCTTCCTGGGTAACCTGCGCGCGGCCCTGACGGTCGCACTGGTGCTGCCGCTGGCGGCGCTCGTGACCTTCATCCTGATGTACGCGTTCGATATGTCGGCCAACCTGATGTCGCTCGGCGGTCTCGTCATCGCCATCGGCATGCTGGTCGATGCCGCCGTGGTCATGGTCGAAAACATCGACACCCATCTCAAGGCCGAGCGCGACGGCCAGCGTGTGCCGCGCCTCCACCTGGTCTACCGCGCCGCGCGCGAAGTAGCTCTCCCGGTGACCTCCGGCATCGTCATCATCATCCTGGTGTTCCTGCCGCTGCTCACCCTGCAGGGCCTGGAGGGCAAGCTGTTCTCGCCGGTGGCCGCCACCATCGTCTTTGCGCTCGCCGGTTCCCTGTTGCTCTCGCTGACGGTCATTCCCGTATTCGCGTCCTACCTGCTCAGGCAGGGGGCGGCCGAGGAGCCCTGGATCGTCCGGCGCCTCCAGGCCGCCTATCGTCCGGCTCTGGAGTGGTCGCTCGGGCACGAAAGAGCCGTGGTCGGAATCGCTGCGGGCCTGCTGGTCGTCGCCGGTGGCGTCTACTTCCTGGTCGGCAAGGCCTTCATGCCGACCATGGACGAGGGCGACATCGTCGTTCAGCTCGAGAAGCTGCCGTCGATCACGCTCGAAGAGTCGATGGCGATCGATATCAGGGTGCAGGAGGCCCTGCTGCAGATTCCCGAAATCCGGAATGTCATCGCCCGGACCGGCTCGGACGAGCTGGGTCTCGACCCGATGGGGCTGAACGAAACCGACAGTTTTCTGCAGCTCGAGCCGCGCGAGGACTGGACGGTTTCCGACAAGGAGGCGCTGATCGACGCGATTCGCGCCAGGCTGGAGCCTTTCGTCGGCATCAATGTCACCTTCACCCAGCCGATCGAGATGCGGGTCTCGGAGATGCTCACGGGCGTGCGCGGCGACCTGGCCGTGAAGGTGTTCGGTTCCGACCAGGCGGCCCTCAATCGCACGGCCGACGCGATCGTGGCCGAGCTGCAAGCCATCGAGGGTGCCGAAGACGTGTTCAGCCCGGCCAACGACGGGGCCCAGTACTACCAGGTCAATATCGATCCCCTGGCCGTCGGACGGGCCGGCCTTTCGGTCAAGTCGCTGCAGGACATGCTGCGCGCCCAGGTTGAAGGTTTGCAGGCGGGTACCGTCTACGAGGGCATCCGCAGGACACCCCTGGTGGTGCGCGGACCCGATTCCGTAAGCAATTCGCCGGCGGCATTCGCCAACCTGCGCATTACCCGTCCCGACGGCACGGTCGTTCCGCTGGGGCAGCTGGCCACTCTCGAGCGGGTGGCGGGCCCTGTCGCCATCGAGCGGGAAAAGAGCAATCGCTATTCGGTGGCGATCGCCAACGTCTCCGGCCGCGATCTCGTCGGCTTTGTCCATGAGGCCCAGCAGCGAGTGGCCGAAAACGTCGAGTTGCCCACCGGCTACTACCTCGAGTGGGGCGGCGAATTCGAAAACCAGCAGCGTGCGGCACGGCGTCTGGGCGTGGTCGTTCCCGTGGCCCTTGGACTCATATTCCTGCTGCTGTTCTCGACCTTCCGGTCGGTGCGCCAGGCCGTTCTGGTGCTGAGCAATATCCCGTTCGCCCTGACCGGGGGTGTGCTCGCCCTGTGGCTTACCGGCGCCTATCTGTCCGTTCCCGCCTCGGTCGGCTTCATCGCCTTGCTCGGGATCGCCGTTCTCAACGGCGTGGTCATGCTGACTTACTTCAACCAGATGCGCGCCCTCGGCGTGCCCATGGAGCAGGTGGTGCGCGAAGGCGCGCGGCGACGGCTCCGTCCCGTCCTGATGACGGCCACAACCGCCGCCTTCGGCCTGGTGCCGCTGCTGTTCGCCAGCGGGCCGGGATCGGAAATCCAGCGACCGCTGGCGATCGTCGTCATCGGCGGCCTGGTGACCTCGACCCTGCTCACCCTGATCCTGCTGCCGGTTCTCTATCGCGCCTGGGGTGAGCCGTCGCCGGGCGAACCCACCGACGCCGAAACCGAGGAGGCCCATCGATGAACGAACACAATCGCTTGCTGACCATCGTCGTCTCACCCGATATCGAGGACATCGTCGTCGACTGGCTGCTCGCACGGGACGATCTCCCCGGATTCAGCACCATGCCCATCCGCGGTCACGGCGAGCATCCCGAAGCGATGGACCTGCGCGAGCAGGTGGCCGGCCGGCGAGCCCGAGTGATGATCCAGAGTTGCCTGTCTTCCGGGACGGCCGAGACGGTGGTCGAGGCGCTCAGGGCCGCTTTCCCGGGCACGGGGATCCGTTACTGGGTAACACCGCTGGAAGCCTTCGGCCGGCTGGATTGACGGCCCGGCCCGGGTGCCGGCTTCCGACTTGCTCCAGATCAACACCGGCCGGGATTCGAGCCGTCATGATATTCTTCGAAAGGTTTCGTTTTCTGATGCCAAACAAAGGAAGAGGGTAGCTATGGATCATCCGGTCAAGGAAATTCTGGTGCCGGTCGACGGCTCCGACAATGCCAATCGCGCCGTGCGTTTCGCCGCTGGAATGGCCTCGGCGCTGGACGTGCCGATGCGCCTGTTCTATGTCTTTCCGGCCGCCTCGGTCGAAGTCATCGGCATGGCCGGCATGTCGCGCGACGACATCGATCATGCCGCCCAGGCGGCGGCACAGCGCGCCTTCGACAAGACGCGCGAAGCGCTCGGCGACGACGCGCCGAAAGATCTCGAGGAAGAAACCTCGATCGGCGATCCGGCCGAGGAGATCGTGCGCTACGCCGAGGACGATCCCGGCGTGATGGTCATCATGGGCCGCCGCGGCCTGTCGCGCATGAAGTCCCTGGTGCTCGGCAGCGTCAGCGACAAGGTCAGCCGCCACGCGAAGAGTCCGGTGACGATCATTACTTGAGTCAACTCCTTAAAAAAACCTTGTAACCACGGAATGCACGGAATACACGGAAGAGGATCAGGATCAGGATCAAAAGAAAGACAGCGTGCTTGAAGCGGTTCGTTGTTTGTTGGTCTCAATTGTCTTTTCCGTGATTTCCGTGTCTTCCGTGGTTCCCCTGTCTTAAGCCGGCCTCAACAGAAATCCCGCGAGTGGCTGTCGAGTTCGGCCAGCCAGGTATCGAGGCTGTCGATGCGTTCGGCCACCAGGTGGCACACGCCCTCCACGTTCTGCAGCTTGCCGGCCACGCGCAGGATGCGTCCGCCGAGCACCTCGCGACGGTAGCGCTCGAGCAGCTTCGGCCAGACCACCACGTTGATGATGCCGGTCTCGTCTTCCAGCGACAGGAAGACCACGCCCGAAGCCGTGCCCGGACGCTGGCGATGCGTGACCAGGCCAGCCGCGGCCAGCTTTCGTCCGTCTTTCTGGCCGGGTAGTTCGCTGGCCTTGAACACGTCTCGTCCGAGACGGCGCCGCAGCAGCTTGACCGGATGGCGTTCCAGGCTCAGGCCGAGGCTGGCGTAGTCGTCGAGCAGTTCCTCGCGGGCCTTCGGCAGGGACAGCTGGACGGGCTCTTCGCGAATCTCCGCGCCGGCCAGCAGATCACCCTGGCGCCGCGCGCCCAGCGCGGCCCAGCGCGCCCGATGACGGTGCCCGACCAGGCCCTTGAGCGCGCCAGCGTCGGCCAGTTTCTTCATCGAGCCCCGATCGAGCCCGGCCCGCTCGGCCAGCTCGTTGACGTCGCGAAACGGCCGTTCCGATCGCGCGGCGACGATCCGCTCGGCCACGTCCTCGCGAAACCCCTTGATCATGCGAAGCCCGAGCCTGATGGCGGGCTGTTCTTTCTGGAACCACGGAAGACACGGAATGCACGGAATATCGTGGTTTGAATCGCCTGATTTTTGACTACTCGAGTCGGGTGATCGTGTAGCGCTCCCTTCTTCATTGTTTGGGTTCTTCCGTGTTCCTCCGTGCTTTCCGTGGTTCCCTTTGTTTATCCGTACCAGCCCGCAATCCCACTCGCTATACCGCACATCCACCGGCAGTACCCGAACGCCGTGCCGTTTGACGTCGTTGATGATCTGCGCCGGGGCGTAGAAGCCCATCGGCTGGCTGTTGAGCAGCGCGCAGGCGAAGGCGGCCGGGTGGTGGCATTTCAGCCAGGAGGAAACGTAAGTCAGCAGGGCGAAGCTGGCCGCGTGCGACTCGGGAAAGCCGTACTCGCCGAAACCGCAGATCTGTTTGTAGATGCGCTCGGCGAATTCGTCGGAATAGCCGCGCTCGCGCATGCCCGACATGAGCCGCTCGCGGAACGGTTCCAGGCCACCGCGCCGGCGCCAGGCCGCCATCGCCCGCCTGAGCTGGTCGGCCTCGCCGGGGCTGAAGCCGGCGGCGACCATGGCGATCTGCATGACCTGCTCCTGGAAGATGGGCACGCCCAGGGTGCGTTCGAGTACGCTCTTGAGTTCGTCGCTGGGGTAGCTGACCTGTTCGGGATGGCGCCGGCGCTCGAGGTAGGGGTGCACCATATCGCCCTGGATCGGCCCCGGCCGCACGATCGCCACCTCGATGACCAGGTCGTAGAAACAGCGGGGCTTGAGCCTGGGCAGCATCGCCATCTGCGCGCGCGACTCGACCTGGAACACGCCGACCGCATCACCGCGGCAGAGCATGTCGTAGGTCGCCGGATCCTCGCGCGGAATTGTCGCCAGCGTCAGGGGTTCAAAACCCAGGAACCACGGAAGGCACGGAAGACACGGAATGTTGGTCTTTTCAGGGTTGGCCTTTGCCTGAATGGTTAGAGATTTGGCTGCAGGCATGACTTGTAAATCATCCTCTTTTCTCCGTGCTTTTCCGTGTCTTCCGTGGTTCCAGGTTTTAGATCGATTCACCAGATCCATCGCCTTCCGAATCACCGTCAGCATGCCCAGCGCCAGGCAGTCGACCTTGAGCAGGCCCAGGGTTTCGAGGTCGTCCTTGTCCCACTGGATGATGGTGCGATCGATCATGGCGGCGTTTTCCACCGGGACGAGTTCGTGGAGGGGCGTATCGGAGATGACCATGCCGCCGACGTGCTGGGAGAGGTGGCGGGGAAAACCGATCAGGCGGCCGGTCAGTTCCAGGAAGCGCTTCGTCAGCGCCGCGTCCGGATCGAGGCCGCATTCGCGCAGGCGCTCGGGCCAGACTCCGGGCTCGTCCCACCAGGCCAGGGAAGCGGTCAGGCGATTGACGCGTTCGGGCTCCAACCCGAGGGCGCGGCCGACATCCTGCATGGCGCTGCGCGGCCGGTAGCAGATCACGGTGGCGGCCAGGGCGGCGCGCTCGCGGCCGTATTTCTCGTAGACATACTGCAGCACTTCCTCGCGGCGTTCGTGCTCGAAATCGACGTCGATATCCGGCGGCTCGTTGCGTTCCTTCGACAGGAAGCGCTCGAACAGGAGTTGCTGCTTCGAGGGATCGACCTCGGTGACACCTAAGCAGTAGCACACCGCCGAGTTGGCCGCCGAGCCGCGGCCCTGGCAGAGGATGCCGCGCGAGCGGGCGAACTCGACCAGGTCGTGGACGGTCAGGAAGAAGGCTTCCACGCCCATGTCCTCGATCAGCGCCAGTTCGCGCGAGAGCAGGGCCCGGACCTTTTCGGGCACCGGCTCGCCGTAGCGCTGGCGCGCGCCGGCCAGGGCGAGGCGGCGCAGGTGCTGGGCGGGGTTCAGGGGGGAGGGCACCAGCTCGCGCGGGTAGTGGTAGTGCAGCTGGTCGAGCGAGAAGTGACAGCGCGCGGCTACGCGGAGAGTCTCGGCCAGCCATTCGGCCGGGTAGAGCTTGGCCAGCACCTTGCGGTCGCGCAGGTGCCGCTCGCCGCTGGCGGCCAGGGCCAGGCCGCATTCGGCGACCGGGCGGCCCAGTTCGAGCGCAGTGAAGACGTCGAGCAGGGGCTTGTCCTCGCGCACGGCCAGGCGCACGTCGCCGCAGGCCAGGCGCGGAATGCCGTGCCGTCGGCCCAGCGCGTCGAGTTCGCCGAACCAGGCGCGTTCGCCGGGTGTGAGCAGGCGGGTGGCGCCGAGCCACAGGCGGTTGCCGAAGCGTTCCCTGAGCCAAATGGCCGTTCTTTCGTTCTTTGGTTCTTTGGTTCTTTCGTTTGCGGAACCACCGAAGACACCGAACTCACCGAATGAAGGACGATTTTCTTGTTCATTTTTCGGTGTATTCAGTGTCTTCGGTGGTTCCTTTTTCTTCGGGTTCGAATATCTGGCCGGCTTCCAGATCGCCAGTACGTCGTCGAGTCCCTCGTCCAGATCCTCGGGCAGCAGCCGGTACGCGCCCTTGCCGGCGCGTCGGCGGGCGCGGGTGATCAGGCGGCAGATCTGGGCGTAGGCGGCCCGGTCGGGCGCGAGCAGCACCAGGTGGAGATCGTCCAGGCGGAACTCGCTGCCGACGACCAGGTGGATGCCGTGTTCGCGGGCGGCCTCGTGGGCGCGCACCACGCCGGCCATGGAGCATTCGTCGGTGATCGCCAGCGCCGAGTAGCCGCATTCGGCGGCGCGCCGCGCCAGCGCCTCCGGATGCGCGGCCGAGCGCCGGAAGCTGAAGGCGCTCAGGGTGTGCAGTTCGGCATAGTCGGGGGCGGGCGGGGCTGGATCGACCAAGACGGGCTCCGGATTCGTGAATTATCGTGGTTTGAGAAACTGTAAACTTATACAGTATTCTGGTCCATCTGAATGGAGCCCGCAATGTCGGCCGACGCCTCGCTTCAACAGTTGCTCGATCGCCGCCCGGATCTGTGGCGGGGCAGGGCGCGCAAGACCTTTCCGGCCGTATCGACCGGCCTGGCCTGGCTCGACCGCGGCCTGCCCGGCGGCGGCTGGCCGCTGGGGCGCCTGACCGAGCTGCTGCCGCGCCTGAGCGGCTGCGGCGAACTCGGGTTGCTGCTGCCGCTCCTGGCGCGCTGCACGCAGCGGGCCGAGCCGGTGGTCCTGGCCGGTCCGGCCCTGGTGCCGGGGCCGCAGGCGCTGCTCAGCGCCGGCGTGGTGCTCGATCACCTGGTCGTGGTGCGCGAAGCGGGCGAATCGCTGTGGGCGGCCGAGCAGTGCCTGAAAAGCGGGTTGTGCGGCAGCGTCGTGGTCTGGCCGCCGGCCGGCCGGGTGGAAGAGCGCGCCGTGCGCCGCCTGCAGCTCGCCGCCGAGCGAAGCCCGGGGCCGACCTTCGTGGTCTATCGCCCGGACCAGTCGCCGCCGCCTTCCGTGTCGGCCTTGCGCCTGGGCCTGTCTCCCGGATCCGGGGTCGAGATCCTGCGCAGCCCGGCCGGCCTGGTCGAGTCGAGGCGCCTGGGCCCGGAATCCGAGTCCGTCGTCGACCTCGAGCGCTACCGTCGCCATGCCCGCTCGATGCAATGAACTTTGGCTGGGACTGCACTGCCCGCAGCTGCCGCTGCTGGCGGCCTGGCAGTGTGATCCGGAAGTGCCGGCGCTGCACGCCGTGCACGCTCACCAGCGCGGCCGCCCCGTCATTCTGCAGGCCGGCGCGGCCGCCCGCCGCGCCGGGGTGGCGCCGGGCCAGCCCCTGGGCACGGCGCTGGCGATCGCGCCGGCCCTGCAGAGCCGTCCGCGTGATTCGCGTGCCGAGGCGGCGCTGCTCGAACAGCTGGCGCTGGGCGCCTGGCAGGGCAGCAGCCACGTGGTGCAGGCGCCGCCCGACGGCGTGCTGCTGGAGATCGCCGGCAGCCGGCGCCTCTACGGCGGGCTGCGGCCGCTGGTCGAGGCCCTGTGCGCGGATCTCGAGCGTCGCGGCTTGCCGGTGTGCGCCGGTTCGGCGCCCGTCCCGGCAGCGGCCCGGCTGTTCGCCCGCCATGGCCTGCACGCCGCCGATCCCGACGCCATGCGCCGGAAACTGCACGGGCTGCCGCTGACCGCGCTGGCCCTCGACGAGGGGCAGGCGCAGGCCCTGGCGGGCTGCGGCCTGGATTCCGTGGCCGAGCTGCTGCGCCTGCCGGGACCGGAGCGGGCGCGGCGTTTCGGGCCGGCGCTGAACCGGCACCTGCTCGGCCTGGAAGGGCGACAGGCCACCCCGCTGGCCGCCTGGAGGCCGCCCGAGGCCTTCCGGCTGAAGCTCGAACTGCCGGCGCCCAGCAGCGACAGCGCGGCCCTGCTGTTCGTGCTGCGCCGCTCGATCGCGCGCACGGCGCACTGGCTCGAGGTGCGCGACCAGGCGCTCACGCGTTTGCACGTGACGCTGCACCGCGAGGATGGCGGCGGCCGGATTCCGCTGGAAGTCGGCTTGTCGCGACCCGGCATGGACGCCGAGCGCCTGCTGGAATTGCTCGCGCTCAAGCTCG
>JAASTB010000363.1 GCA_021767625.1 Wenzhouxiangella sp. | reverse complement strand
TGAGATTCTCCGGGCGCCGGTAGTAACCCGGCATCACCGTCTCGGGATTGAACCGGGACTGGTCGACGACGTGCAGGCGGATCATGCCCACCGACTGGCGTGAGCCGATGCCGATGAGCGGGGGACCCAAATTGCCGAAGTATTCTTCTTCCGGAATCGGCAGCGCGTGGCAGGCCAGGCAGTTGCCGCGGTACTGATCGCCCGCGATGGCGCGACCGCGCTCGGGGTCGCCGACCAGGCCGCCCAGCGGCTGCTTAATCTCATAGTCCTCGACCATCCAGTCGTAGTACGGCTCGATGGGTTGGTGCCCTCCGGTAGCTCCCGTCGCCGATAGGGTGGGCGCCATGACACAGATGGCAAGCGAGCAGAGCAACGGCAGGTGGCGCATGTCTCGTATCACCTCGAAACTCCATGGATCTCAATGCCTTCCAATGGTAGCACTGCTCTATGAGTGGGTAGCGGACTTATCCTGTTTAATCGTTGCGAGCTTGACCCAAGTCAGTCGTGTTGTCGCGAGGCCCGGCATAATCCCAGTGGGGCTCACGAGAAGCTATAACTATCAGGCTCGCCTGGCATCGTCCGCGAGGAGCGTCCATGACTAAGACCCTACCACCGCAAGAACCCGGGCAGGTTCCCGCTCCGGCGCACCCCAGGTTTCGTCGTGAGCCATTGCCGTGGCAGCACCCGAAGCCGACTCACGAGGATCCCGAAGCGCTGGCGCGTGTCGAAGAGATCCTGCGCAGTCCCGGCTACCTGCAGGCTGATGAGGACGTTGAGTTTCTCGGCCTCGACGAGACCCGCGGCGTTCGCCTCCAGATCGACTATCTGAAGGCCGAGCTGCTGCTTGAGAAGCATGGTATCGAGCACACCGTGGTGGTCTTCGGCAGTACGCGTATCCCGGAGCCAAATGCCGCCGAGGCGAAGGTGGCGGCCCTGCGCGCGCAATTGGATTTAGATCCTGAAGACACCGAACTGCAAAGCCGATTGCGGGTGGCCGAGCGTATTCGTGCCAAGAGTCACTACTACGACGTCGCCCGTGAACTTGGGGAGCTTGTAGGCAAATCCGGAGGTGGCCCCGGGGACTGTCGGCTAGTCGTCATGACAGGTGGTGGTCCTGGCATGATGGAAGCTGCCAACCGGGGCGCGCATGACGTCGGTAACAAGACCATCGGTTTGAATATCACCCTCCCGCACGAGCAATACCCCAACCCTTACGTCACCCCGGATCTGTGTTTCCGTTTTCATTACTTCGCCCTGCGTAAGCTGCATTTCCTGCTGCGTACGCGTGCCCTGGTAGCGTTTCCGGGCGGGTACGGTACGCTCGATGAATTGTTCGAAACGCTCACGCTGGTACAGACGCGCAAGATCGCCCCGGTGCCGATCGTGCTGGTGGGTGAGGCGTTCTGGCGCAAGGCCATCGATGTGGACTTCCTCGTAGAGGAAGGCGTGATCGATGAAGAGGACCGTGAACTCTTCTGGTATGCCGAGACCGCGGAAGATATCTGGAATGGCATTCTCAGCTGGCACGAGGTCAACGGTACGCCGTTGCCGGCCGGAAGCTGAATCGATGGTGCAGTGGCGCCAGGCCTGAGGAGGAAAGACTTCGATGAAGATCGAATTTCATGGTGCGGATCGTGGCGTAACCGGTTCCTGTCACCTAGTGGAGTGTGCCGGCACGCGTGTCCTCGTCG
The DNA here is from genome assembly GCA_021767625.1 of Wenzhouxiangella sp. Taxonomy (GTDB): domain Bacteria; phylum Pseudomonadota; class Gammaproteobacteria; order Xanthomonadales; family Wenzhouxiangellaceae; genus Wenzhouxiangella. Next base: position 1,138 of record JAASTB010000363.1, on the reverse strand, counting down.
ACTGCGGCATGTATCAGGGCGGGCGCGAACTTGCCGAGGAGAACGCGGAGGACTTCGGGTTCGATCCGAAAGGGATCGATGTCCTCTTGCTCACCCATGCCCATCTCGATCATTGCGGGCGCATACCGCTTCTGACACGCCGCGGTTTCAAGGGCGAAATCGTTACGACGGCCGCCACGCGTGAGCTGGCTCGCCTCGTGATGCTCGATGCGGCACACCTGCAGGAGGAGGAGGCCGAATACCAGTCGCGCCGCCATCACCGTCACGGGCATCGCAAAAAAGTGGAACCGTTGTACTCGGTGCTGGATGCGCTGAACAGTACCGAACACTTTGGGCGCACAGCACATTACGCGAAACCGATCGATATCGCACCGGGCGTACGCGCGACGTTCTTCGATGCGGGACACATTCTTGGCTCGGCTAGTATCCTGCTGGAGCTGGAAGAACAGGGCGAAACCCGCAGTGTACTGTTCTCGGGGGACCTCGGTAACGCCGACCGACCCTTGTTGCGTAGTCCGCAGACACCCGATGCGGCGGATGTGGTAGTCATGGAAACCACCTATGGCGACCGCCAGCACAAGCCGATCGAGCCGTCATTGGAAGAGCTGTACAAGGCGATCTCGGATACCTTCGATCGTGGCGGCAATGTCATCATCCCTACCTTCGCCCTCGAGCGCGCCCAGGAGTTGTTGTTCTACCTGCGTGCGGGCGTAGAGCAAAAGTTGCTGCCTGCCACGATGCAGGTGTTTCTCGATTCCCCGATGGCCATCTCCGCCACCGAGATCTTCAAGCGTCACCCGGAATGCTACGATGCCGATGTGGCCGAGCTGTTCCATGAAGGCCGTGATCCCTTTGCTTTGCCAGGCCTGCATTTCGTGCGCGAGACGGCCTCTTCGATTGCGCTCAACCGGTTCGGCGGTGGTGGCCTCATCCTGGCGGGTTCGGGGATGTGCACCGGAGGGCGCGTGCGTCACCACCTGCGCCATAACCTATGGCGCGAGGATTCCTCAGTCATCTTCGTGGGGTACGCGGCAGGGGGCACGCTGGCGCGTCGCATCATCGACGGCGCGCGTACCGTGCGTATCTTCGGTGACGAGATCCAGGTCCGGGCCAGTATTCACACCATCAACGGCTTCTC
>JAASTB010000362.1 GCA_021767625.1 Wenzhouxiangella sp. | reverse complement strand
TGGGTCATCCACGCGCTCGGCCCGCGCTACGGCATCGACAATCCCTCCGACGAACTCCTGGCCGCCGCCTACCGCAACGTCCTGAAAGCCGCCGCCGACAAGGGCATCCGCTCGATCGGCTGCCCGGCCCTGTCCGCCGGTGCCTTCGGTTACCCGCTGGAAGAAGCGGCCCGCATCGCCGTCGAGACGGTGCAGCAACATGCGCCGGCCGAACTCGTGTTCCGGTTCGTGCTGTTCGACGGCAAGACGAAGGGCGTGTTTTCGCGGCTCGTCGAATGAGGGCGCGTTTGTTCGCTCCTTCGTTCGTTCGTTAATTCGTTCATTCGTTCCGGCGCGTCTCGCCCTGGGGGCTTGGGTAAGGTTGGCGATACCGGTCGATGTGGGGGTCTCGACACTTCGCGGGCGTTAGTCGGTGTGGTGCCACTGGGCACTTTGGTGGCCTTGACACGTCAAAGGCGTTCCGGCCGGCCTGCTTCGCAGGCACTTGCGCCGGGTAACTTTTTTCCAAGAGCGAAAAAAGTCACCAAAAATCGCTCTTCAACGTCAAAGTCCCACGCTCGGTTGGTTCGGTCCTTAGCGAACTGTGGGGGCTGGCCCCTTCGGGGCGGTGCCTACGCGAAGATTCCGTCGGAGAATCCGGTAGCCGTAGCGGAAATCGGGCGAAGCCGACACCAGGACGGCGCGGCTTCGAGGGCGTGGCTTCGGGTCGGTCGGTGCAGCGTAGGATGCGTGGAGGCCCATTGGGCCGTAACGCATCAGGCGATGCGTTGCGCTTCGCTCCACGCATCCTACGCCTCCAAATCACCGCAGCTGGCGCGCGCGAAACGCCTTTGATTTGTCGAGATCCCCACACCGACCGGTGTCACGGCCCCGACCCACGCCTCCAAGGCCCAACGCGCCGAACCAAAGAACCAACAAACCAACAAACCAAGGAGCGAACGAACGCGGCGGCCAGGCCGCCGCATGCGCTAAGCTGACCCCATGCACCACCCCGAGGACTCCCAATGCACGCACTCGCCCGCCTCTCGACCCTCCTGCTCGTCACCCTGATGGCCGCGGCCCCCGGGCACGGCGCGGCCCAGACGCGGCTGGACGCCGACATGGCCGGGCGCTTTGCCGCGCTGGCGCTCGACTGCGTGGACCAGGAGTATCCCAATCTCATCCACCACGTCATGACCGGCGACGACGACGTCGGGCCGCCGCGTGAGCTGACGCCGGCCTTCTACGGCTGCTTCGACTGGCATTCCTCGGTCCACGGCCACTGGCTCCTGGTGCGCCTGACGCGGCTGTTTCCCGAGGCGGACTTTGCCCAGAAGGCCCGGGAGAAGCTGGCGGCCAACCTGACCGAGGCGAACCTGCTGGCCGAGGCGGCCTACATGGCGCCGGAAGATCGCGACGGCTTCGAGCGGCCCTACGGCCTGGCCTGGCTGCTGCAGCTGGCGACCGAGCTCGACCAGTGGAACGATGAGCAGGCGAACCGATGGCGCGAGTGGCTGCGCCCCGTCGAAGAGATTGCGGTGCGACGGCTGATCGAGTGGATTCCCAAGCTGCACTACCCGATCCGCATCGGCGAGCACGACCAGACGGCCTTCGCCTTCGGGCTGGTGCTCGACTACGCCCGCCAGGTCGAAAATGATCAATTGGCTTCGGTCGTCGAGGATGCCGCGCTCGATTTCTACCGCGACGACCGCGATTGCCCGCTGGCCTACGAGCCCTCGGGGCACGATTTCCTCTCGCCCTGCCTGGCCGAGGCGGACTTCATGCGCCGGGTGATGCCCGCCGACGAGTTCGCCGCCTGGCTGGACGGTTTCCTGCCGCAGGTCGGCAGCGACGACTGGCTGCCGGTCGCGGTGGTTACCGACCGGTCCGACGGCAAGCTCTCGCACATCGACGGGCTGAATCTCTCGCGGGCCTGGATGCTCGAAGGCATCGCCGCGGGCTTGCCCGATGACGATCCCCGTCGCGAGACCCTGCAGTCGGCCGCCGCGCGTCATGCCGAAGCCGGACTGGCGGGCGTCAGCGACGAACATTATGCCGGCGGGCACTGGCTGGCCAGTTTTGCTGTCTACCTGGTGAGTCAACGCGGAATCGACGACGAATGAACTGGCTGATCGGAACCCTGCTGGCCGCAACGGTCGCCTCGGGCGAGGCCCGGCCGCCCGAACCCGACGAGGTGATGGCCATCCCGCCGCCGCTGGCAGAGAGAACCCACGAGGCGGTGGTCTCGGCCACGCCCAGCCGGACCGAGCGCCTCGACAAGCTGGTCGACTTCCTGCACAGCCATCACGGGCTGGATTTCAGCTACAGCGCGCAGCCCACGCGTTCGGTGGCGGAGACCTTCGCCGCCGGCGAGGGCAACTGCCTCTCATTTACCCTGACCTTCATCGCGCTGGCCCGCCAGGCCGGACTGACGGCCTATCCGCGCGAGGTCCGCGTGCGTGACCAGTGGCGGCGCGAGGGCTCGGCCATCCTGAGCATCGGGCACGTCAACATCGGCGTGGACACGCCCCAGCGCAATGCCATCGTCGATTTCGAACCGGACCTGATGGAAGCCCAGCGCCTGGCGCATCCCTTCCGCGGCCGCCGCATCAGCGACGAGCGGGCGCTGGCGCACTTCTACAACAACCGCGCCGCCGAGCTGCTGGTGGCCGGCAATGCCGAGGCGGCGGGGCCCTGGGTGGCGAAGGCCTTGGAACTGGATCCCCAATTCGCGGCGGCCTGGATCACGCGCGGCGTGCTGGCGCGCCGGCAGGGCGATCCGGAAGCGGCCGAAAACCACTTCCTCCAGGCGCTCGAACTGGAGGAGCGCTCGCTCAACGCCCTGGTCAACCTG
>JAASTB010000361.1 GCA_021767625.1 Wenzhouxiangella sp. | reverse complement strand
GGGCGCGTGCAGATCCACGACCTGCTCGAGCATTGCGGCCAGGTCGAAGGGCTGCTCGTTCAGGCTCATCCGGCCGGCCTCGATGCGGGAGATATCCAGCACGTCGTCGATGATGCGCTGCAGCTGCAGTCCCGACTGGCGCAGCGTGTCGAGGATGTCCTGCTGCCCCGGTTCGGTTTCTGTCTCGTAGAGCAACTCGACCATGCCCAGCACGCCGTGCAGCGGCGTGCGGATCTCGTGGCTCATCGTGGCCAGGAACTCGGACTTGGCGTTGCTGGCCTGCTCGGCGCGCTCGGCCAGCGCGCGAACGCGCTGCAGCAGCAGGGCGTTGTGCAGGGCCTGCGCGGCCATTTCCTCGAGGAGCCGGAGGCGTTCCCGATCCTCGGCGCTCATTCGGTCGGGCAAGGCCTCGACCAGAACGCGGGCGATATCCTTGTCGCCGACACGCAGGGTGAGTGCCATGTCCTCGCTGGCGGAGGCCGCTTCCAGCCGCCGGCGCCACTGCTCGCGCGTGAGCGGGTCTCGTTCGGGGTCGGTCGCCACCAGGTCGCGCGGCAGGTGCTCATCGACGTAGCCCAGCCAGGCGGCTCGTCCACCGGTGGCGCGAACGATTTCGCGGGCAATGGTCCCGGCAAGCGGCAGCGGCTCGAGACTGTGATTGAGCCGGGTGATGATCTTGCGCTGCTGCTCGGCCAGGTCGCGCTTCTGTCGCGCCTCTCGAAACTCTCTTCGGCGCTGGTTGGCGCGGCGGTAGCCGCGCACCCCGACTCCCGTACCGGTCAGGGCCAGCAGGGCGTAGGTCGCGAGCGCCCAACCGCTCAACCAGGGCGGCTGCCGGATGTCAACGGCGAGCGCGTCGGCGGCTGTACTCCAGGGGCCGTCCGGGGCCGCAGCCTGCACGACGAACCGGTACTGTCCCGGGGGCAGGTTCGAATAATGGTGACGGGTCTGACCGATGAGCTCGATCCAGTCCTTGTCCCAGCCTTCCAGCATGACGCGATAGCGGGTTCGGTCGCTGGCGAGATAGCTGGTCGCCAGGAAATCGATGAAGAGGTTGTTGTGGTCGTGTTCGAGTTCGACCACATCGCTGGAGGCGGGATTGAACTCGATGATTCGATCGCCGGCCTGCAGGCGCGTGACGTGCACTTTCGGCGGCACGGCAACGCTGCTTATGCGCCCCGGGGTAACGGTGACGATGCCACCGCGGCCGCCGAATGCGAGTGTGCCGTCCGGGAGCGAGGCCGCGGCATTCTCACCGAATTCGACGGCGGCCAGGCCGTCACGTTGCGAGAAGTGTCGGACACGGCCGTCGGCGACGCGCATCAGCGACAGGCCGCTGGTGCGCATCAACCAGATGTCGCCGAGCTGGTCGGGTACGATTTCAATCACGCGGCCCGGGGGCAAACGGCCCTCGAGGTCGTATTCCCTTACGGACACCAGTGACTCGCCTTCGCGTCGCCATAGCTGGATCGACTGATCGGTCGCCAGCCAGAATTCGTCGTCCAACCACGTTGCCGAAGCGAGGGGCTGCTCCGCCGGGATTTCCTGGCGGACGAACCCCCTTTCCTCGTTCCAGCGGTAAATTCCGCCCGGCGCGACAAGCCACCAGCCGCCGCCCGGCCCGCGCATGATTTCTCGCGGTGCGGTCTCGGGGAGGAAGCGTCGGCCTTGGCCGCCCGGGTGGAAGTGTTCGCGCTCGCCCGTCGATTCGTCGAACAGGAAAAGCCCGACATCCTGGGTGACGATCCACAACCGACCCTCGTCCTTGCGCCGCAGGGTCGAAAACGTGCCGGAGGCAAGATCCTCGCGACGCATCAAGACCTCGTGCGCGCCTCCCTGGCCCAGTGCGGCCCGAACGACGCTCTTTTGCGTGACGACATAGAGCGCATCTCCGTCCCGAAGGATCTCGAGGACGGCGGCGCCCGTCAGGGATGCTCTGGTCGCTTCGGAAAGCACAGGGACCGGCTCCTCGCTTTCTAGGGCGAGAAACTCGACATCGCCTCGCAGCCCGCCGATCCAGAAACCCCGGAAGCCGTTGTCCCAGGTGAGGCTCATGACCGGGTCGAGGTTGACGGCATCCGATCCGTCCCGACCCGGAACGGGCTGGTAGCGCTCGAACGCGGCCGACCCTGGGGGCAGGTAGGCGGCGCCGCTGCGGGTGGTCGTCAACCAAAGGCCGCCTTCCCGATCGAACATCGCGCTGTCGATGGCGTCGGACGGCAAGCCGTTCGCGAGGCCCGGCTGGTGGCGAACGGCGCGGATGGTGCCGCCGGGAACCGGTGACGTACGGTAGAGTCCGGCAGTGGATGCGATGACCAATTCCCCTGAATGAGGATCGACAGCGATCGCCGTGACCATCGCGTTAACGTCCGCAATGCGCCGGGGTTGGGCTCGAGGCGCCCCGTCGACAGAACCCAGGTCGTAAACTTCTGTGCCCTCGTTGAAATAGATTCGGCCTTCCGCTTCGGTGAGGTGGAATGCGAATTCCCCCTGCTCGGTGACACGGATCGCGCGAAAACGTGAAGCTTCCGGCTCCAGCACCGAAACCTGGCTGGTCTGGGCCAGCCAGACCCGGCAACGCGAGTCCACTTCAAGGTGCACCTGAAACCCGCCCGGGTTGAGCCCGGCCTCTTCGCTCTGGGGGTAGCTGCTCAGCTCGTCCGAGACCGGATCGTAAACGGCGACCCCGCCGCGCATGAAAGCCATCCAGACGCGACCGTCGCAGTCCTCGGCCATCGACCAGATGTTGCCGGCAGGCAGGCGCCCGCCGCGCTGCTCGGGCTCGAGGTGGCGGCGCAGTTCGATATCGGGCCCGATCTGCACGACCCCCCGGTT
>JAASTB010000360.1 GCA_021767625.1 Wenzhouxiangella sp. | reverse complement strand
TGGGCGTCGTCGACTTCGACGTCGCCGGAGAACAGCCGGCCGCCGAGCAGATGGGCGTACTCGCGCAGGTTGTCCCGCGTGGCGGTGGTGGTGATGCGATCACCGGCCTTGAGCGCCACGTCGGGCAGCGGCGTGACGAAGACGCCGGGACCGCGCTGGATCTTTTCCACCTTCATGTTGCCGCCGGAGCGTTCGATGGCTTCCGCCAGGGTCTTGCCGACGACTTCGCTGGATTTGCCCAGGCGGATCTGGGCCGTGTACAAGCGCTTGACCGTCGACTGCATCGGCGCCTGTCGTTCCGGGATCAGGCGGGGCGCGATCAGCCACAGGTAGAGCACGGACACGGTGCCCGCGATGGCCGCGGGCACGATGAAATCGAACATTCGAAAAGGCGCCACGCCCATGTCGGCCGCCACGCTGACCACCAGCAGGTTGGTCGAGGTGCCGATGGTCGTCGACATGCCGCCGACGATGCTGATCAGGCCCACGGGCAGCAGCATGCCGGAAGGAGACTGTCCCGTGCGCATGGCCACGCCGATCAGGATCGGCAGCAGCATGACGACGATCGGCGTGTTGTTGATGAAGGCGCTCAGCACGGCGCAGACGAGCAGGGTGGCCAGCATGGAAAGGGCCGGCGCCTTGCGCCAGGAAATCGCCAGACCGCGGCCGACCGGCTCCAGCGCGCCCGAGCGGATCAGCCCGTGGCCGAGAATCATCAGCGAACACACGGCAATCAGGGCCTGGTGGCCGAAGCCGGCGTAGAAGTCGGTGGGGCTGAGCTCGCGCCCGTCCGGCCCGACGTAGGGAAAGACCTGGAAGCCGATGGTCAGGATGGCCAGCACCACCAGCGAGCTGGTCTCGAGCGGGATGCGGTCGCGCGAGAACAGCACCAGGGCCAGCAGCACCAGCAGCAGTACGCCGAGCGCATGGTAGTTGGGGAGTGCGAGGCTCATAGGCTGCCGATTTTACGCACAAACGCCGGCCCGGGCGTCAGTCCGCCAACTGGCGCTCCAGCTCTTCGAACGAATCGACCGGCGGCAGGCAGCGCTGCCCGAGGCAGACCATGGCCGCGGCCTCGCGCCTGCCGGCGATCGCCCGAAGGCCTTCGGGCAGGTCTTCGTTCGGCAGGTCGGCGCCCAGCCGGTAGACGTCGCATCGGTCGGCGGCGGCCAGCTTCCCATGCCACCCGGCCACGGGATCGTCGGGGCCGGCGAGCAGGACCTGCGGCCGCGGGTGTTCGAGGCCGGTCCAGGCGCGCACCAGGGTGGCGTGGGCAATGGCCGAGCGCTCGATGTCGCCGCGGGCGGCCTCGATTGCCTTGTGGGCCGCTTCGACCAGTGCCGGGTCGCCGCACAGATGGCCCAGCCGCGCCAGGCCGATGACCGCCAGCCCGGCGCCGGCCGGCGTGGCGTCGTCGGCATGCGCCAGCGGGCGGGTCAGCAGGCTCTCGTAGTCGCGGGGCGTGAGGTAGAGCGCACCGCTGGTCTCGTCGGCGAACTGCCCGACGATGCGTCGCCCGATCCGGCGGGCCAGGTTGAGCCAGCGGATCTCGAATCGCCAGGAAAGCAGCTCGAGGCAGGCCGCCAGTACGCTGGCGTGCTCGTCCAGCAATGCGGTCTGGGCGCTGCGGTCATCGCGCCAGACCGCGCGCGGTGGTTCCTGGCCGAACAGGTTCACCGCCACGCTGTCGAGGGCTTTCGCGGCCCGTTCCAGCCAGTCTTCCCGGCCGAGCAGCCGGCCGGCGACGGCCAGGTTCTCGATCATCAGGCCGTTCCAGCTGGCCAGCATCTTGTCGTCGCGGCCCGGGGCAGGGCGCTCCTGCCGGGCCTCCAGCAGGCGTTTCCGCGCCGATTCGAGGCGCCGGTCGATTTCGGCCTCGTCCAGGCCTTCCTCGACCAGCTCGCCCCGCGAGCGGGCGATGACCAGGTGCCAGTGCTCGCCCTCGAAATTCGGCGGGCCGTCCAGTCCGAAGCGCGCGCTGAACAGCTCCTGCTCGTCGGAGGTCAGGCGCTCGGCCACTTCCTTGCGCGCCCACACGTAATAGGCGCCTTCGCCCTCGGCGTTGTCGGCGTCCAGGCTGGCGGCGAAACCGCCGCCGTCCAGGTCCATTTCCCGGTCCAGCCATTCGACCAGGCGCTCGCAAACGGCGCGGAAATCCTCGCGCTGCCAGCGCTCGGACGCGCGGGCGTAGAGCCCCAGCAGCAGGGCGTTGTCGGAAAGCATCTTCTCGAAGTGCGGGATCTCCCACACGGCATCCACGCAGTAGCGGAAGAAGCCCCCTCCGAGTTGGTCGTGCAGGCCGTGGCGCGCCATGGCCGTGAGGGTGTCGCCGAGCATCTGGGCCGGGTGCTCCCCGTCGGCCTCGCCCAGCGCGGCGAGCAGCGGCGCCTGGGGAAACTTCGGCCCGCCGCCGAAGCCGCCGTTGTCGCGGTCGAAGCGCGCACCGGCCTCCGCGGTCAGCGACTCGAAGGCCGACTCCAGGTCCGCGTCGCCGCCCGGCCGGGGCGTGGCCACCGCCTGCAGGGCTTCCTGGACCTGCAGGTGCTGCTGGCGCAGCTCGTCCCGGCGCGTCGACCAGACCTGGTGGATGCGCTCGAGCAGGTCGCCGAAGGCGATCATGCCGTGGCGCGGTTCGGGCGGGAAATAGGTGCCCGCGAAGAACGGCGCGTGGCTGGCCGGGTCGAGGAAAACCGTCAGCGGCCAGCCGCCGCCGCGGCCGGTCAGGAGCTGGTGGGCGAGCTGGTAGATCCGGTCGAGGTCCGGGCGCTCCTCGCGGTCGACCTTGATGTTGACGAAGAACGCGTTCATGCGCTCGGCGATCTCGTCGTTCTCGAAGCT
>JAASTB010000359.1 GCA_021767625.1 Wenzhouxiangella sp. | reverse complement strand
GCGGACCTGGGCGGCGCGGCTCTCGATTTCCGCCAGCGCCTCTTTCAGGCCGGGATCGTCCACGTGGCCTTCGACGTCGATGAAGAACACGTAGTCCCAGCGCCGTTCCCGCGACGGCCGTGACTCGATCCGGGTCATGTTGACGCCGTGCTTCGACAGGGGCTCGATCAGGCCGAACAGCGCGCCCGGGCCGTCCAGGCCGGCGACCATGAGCGTGGTCTTGTCCTCGCCCGAGGGCGGCAGCAGTTCGCGGCCGAGCACCAGGAAGCGCGTCGTATTGTCGGTGTGATCCTCGACGTTGGCAAACAGCACCGGCAGGCCGTAGACCTCGGCCGCGTCGCGACCGGCCAGCGCGGCCGCGTCCGGCGCGTTGCGCACCCGCCGGGCCGCCTCGGCGTTGCTGGACACGGCGATGAGCTCGGCATGATCGAGATGCCCGGCCAGCCACATCCGGCACTGCGCCAGCGATTGCTGGTGCGCGTACACACGCTCGATCGCATCGAGCGAGCGGGCGTGGGTGAGCAGGTTCTGGTGAATCCGGAGCTCCACCTCCGCGGCGATGCGCACGTCGGTGTTCATGAACATGTCGAGCGTGTGGGTCACCACGCCCTGGGATGAATTTTCGACGGGCACGACGCCGAAATCGACTTCGCCGCCCTGGACGCGGCGAAACACCTCGTCGATCCCCGTCTCGGCGCTCGCGCTGACCGAATGCCCGAACTGCCTGAACACCGCCTGCTGGGTGAAAGTGCCCTCCGGCCCCAGGTAGGCGACGCGCAGGGGTTCCTGCTGGGCCAGGCAGGCGGACATGATCTCGCGGAAGACGCGAAGCATGACCGAATCGGCCAGCGGACCCTCGTTGCGCTCGATCACGCGACGCAGCACCTGCGCTTCGCGGTCGGGGCGGTAGTACTCGGCCGGCGCGGTGGCCTCGCCCTTGGCCGAGCGCACGGCCTGGGCCAGTCCGGCCCGTTCGGCGATCAGCGCCTGGATGCGCTCGTCGAGCGCATCGATCCGGTGCCGAATCTCGTCGAGATCGATCTTGGCCTTATCCGAACCGTCTTTCGAATTCCTGCATGAATTCAACGAGGGTCTCCACCGCTTCCAGGGTCTGGGAATTGTACAGGCTGGCCCGCAGGCCGCCGAGGGCGCGATGTCCCTTGAGTCCCTGCAGGCCCGCTTCCTCGGCCTGCTCCACGAAGGGCATGACCATCGATTCCTCGGCCGGCCGGAACGGCACGTTCATCACCGAGCGACAGTGTTCGGCCACCGGGTTGTGCCAGAAATCCGATCCGTCGATCGCGCGGTAGAGAAGCCCTGCCTTTTCGCGATTGCGCTCGGCGATCGCGTCCAGTCCGCCCCGCCGCTCGATCCAGCGCAGCATCTCGAGCGCCGTGAACCAGGCCAGGCTCGCCGGCGTGTTGTAGAGGCTCAGTTCCTTCGCCCAGCTGCGGTAGTCGAGAAAGCGCGGCAGGTTGTCGGGCACGCGCTCGAGCAGGTCGCGCCGTACCAGCACCACGGTCAGCCCGGCGATGCCGAGGTTCTTCTGCGCGCCGGCGTAGGTGACGGCGATGTCGCGGTAGGGGTACGGCCGCGACAGGAACTCGGAAGACATGTCCGCGGCCAGCGGCATGGCCACGCGCGGCGGCTGCTCGTACTGCAGCCCGTGAATGGTCTCGTTGCCGGTGTAGTGCAGGTAGGCGCAGTCGGCCGGCAAGTGCCCCATTTCGGGCAGGTCGGTAAAGCCGTTTTCCTCGCTGCTGCCGACCACCTGCGTGCGCGCGACGCGCTCGGCTTCGGCCAGGGCCTTCTTGCCCCAGTGCCCCGAAATCAAAAACGCGGCCGTGCGCTCGGCAGCCAGATTCATGGGCAACTGTGCAAACTGGCAATTCGCGCCGCCGTGCAGCAGCAAGACGGCATGCTCCTCGCCGATGCCGGTCAGGTGGCGCAGGCGCTGGTGCAGTTCTTCTGCGACCGCCATGAATCGCGGACCGCGATGCGAAACCTCGGCGATCGACGGCGCGCCGTCGGCCGAAGGCGCGAGCGCCTCGCTCAAACGCTCGCGAACCTCGAGCGGGAGCATGGCGGGGCCGGCCGAAAAGTTGTGGATCGTCACGAGGGTTTCAGGTTTCAGGTTTCAGGTTTCAGGTTTCAGGAAATTAACGCGTCACTTCCAAACGCTCTACCCCACCCATGTAGGAACGCAACGCTTCGGGAACCACCACCGATCCATCCCTTTGCTGATAATTCTCCAGCACCGCGATCAGGGCGCGGCCGACGGCCAGGCCGGAGCCATTGAGGCTGTGGACCAGCTCGGGCTTGCCGGTTTCGGGATTGCGCCAGCGCGCTTGCATGCGGCGGGCCTGGAAATCGCCGAAATTCGAGCACGACGAAATCTCTCGGTAGGCATTCTGGCCGGGCAGCCAGACCTCCAGGTCGTAGGTCTTTCGGGCCGAAAAGCCCATGTCGCCGGCGCACAGGGTCATGACGCGATACGGCAGTTCGAGGGCCTGAAGTATCTTCTCGGCGTGGCCGGTCAGCGCTTCCAGGCCGGCCTCGGAGTCCTCGGGCCGGACAATCTGGACCAGCTCGACCTTGTCGAACTGGTGCTGGCGGATCATGCCGCGCGTGTCCTTGCCGTAAGCACCGGCCTCGCGACGGAAGCACGGGGTGTGCGCCACGAACTTCAGCGGCAGCCGGTCGGCGTCGACGATCTCGTCGGCGACCAGGTTGGACAGCGGCACCTCGGCGGTCGGAATCAGGTAGCGGGCCGGATCGTCGTCGATGGCGAAGGCATCGTCGGCGAACTTGGGCAGCTGGCCGGTGCCCTTCATCGCCTC
>JAASTB010000358.1 GCA_021767625.1 Wenzhouxiangella sp. | reverse complement strand
CCGATCGTCGATCAGTCCGAGGACCCGCCTCGTGTGGTCGGCGTGGTCACGCGCAGCGACATACTGCGCGCGCTGATCAACTATGCGCCCCTCGAGCTCTGGCTCTAGGGAAACTCTGCACAAAGGCAAACCTTCCTGTGCAGGGCATGGAGGTCCTGCCGCACAATGACGCAAGTCGTTGAATTGCCGAGCCCGAGCCGGGCGTGTACCAGCTCGCGCAGAGTTTCCTCAGCGGCCCCGGAGCGGGGGTCAGATGGTCGGCGTCGTGCCCCGGCGCTGTGCCAGCTCGCAGCTGTCGCTGTAGGCATCGCGCATCAGGTTGAAGCAGGTCGCCAGGAACAGGCTCTGCAGTTCGACGAATTCGTCGAAGGCCTCCCGTTCGGCCTGATCGCCGCCTTCGGCGCTCGTGATCAGCGTGTCGGCCGATTCGTGCATCTTGACGTGCAACTGGTGGACGTTATCGAACTCGCCCTGGCGACCGGGAGGCGCGCCGTGGCTTTCAAGAAAGCGCCCGAACCGGCACTCGTGTTCGCTCAAGGTCGGACGGGGCGCGTTGTAGAGCAGCACCGCCATGATTCGCGAATACCAGTCGAAATGCCAGTAGGTGACTTCCTCGAAGCCGTCGATGAAGGCCTGGTAGTCGAACGGGTCCGGCAGGGTCGGAGAGGATGCACTCATGGACGATTTCACTTGCGGTCTGGGACGTGGGCCTCAAGTCTAGGGAAGGTCTGCGGGAATAGCCAATGGCCGCTGGCTTCGTGGAGAATTTCCCTGGCCCGAATCTTTCACAAACTAGCACCGCTCTTGCTTGGTCCTTGATCCCGAAAGAAATGTTTCCTCGGTCGGTGGTAGTCACCGATACGACACACCTTCGGAAATTTCCTCGTGAAACCAAGTCTCTGCGCAATCACGGCTTTCGTTCATGAAATATCCGGTCCAGCGGTTCAGTAACCCGGCCAGGTATTGCAGATCGACCACGCCGTCGTCGGGCGCGGGGCCGGCAAGCGTTTCGGCCGGCGCATCCGGTTCGCCCAGCTGGTCGAGGACGGCGGCCGCGCCGTCGAAATCGTCGTCGGCGGTGTAGTCGTTGATGGTCACCACCACCGGCACGTCGGCCGCGCGGGCCGAGCACACGCCGTTGGCCGAGTCTTCCAGGGCGATGGTCTCGCTCGGGGCAAGGTCCATCCGCTTGAGCGTCCAGTGGTAGATGTCCGGGGCCGGTTTCTTGTCCGGAACGATATCGCCGGCGGCGATCAGCTCGAACCAGCCCGGGCTGTCCTCGCCCAGGGTGGCGCGCAGGAGGCCGGTGACGTTTTCCGGCGTGGTAGTCGTGGTGATGGCCAGCCGCATGCCGGCCGCGCGGGCCTCGTCGATCAGTCGCCGGACCCCGGGGCGCAGCGGGATCTCGCCGCGCTGCAACAGGTCGAGGTAGTGCGCGGTCTTGGCCTTGTGCAGGCCGGCGATCCAGGCGGTGAGGTCGTCGACCGCCGGACGAGCCGGGGCGTGGGTCTCGATGAAGTGCCGGATGCGCTCCTTGCCGCCGGTGACGGAGAGCAGCTCGCCGTAGGTGGCCACGTCCCAGTGCCAGTCCAGCCCGGCATCACGAAAGGCGAGGTTGAAGGCGACGCGGTGACCGTCGCGCTCGGTGTCGGCCAGGGTGCCGTCGACGTCGAAAAGGATGGCTTGCAGCATGCGCGGTTCCAACTTTGGTTACCATTGGCCCGTTCCCGGAACGGGGACACGAATCAAAACGATCGAGAGTCTACGCAATGCGCAAACGACCGGCCAGTTCCGGCGCCCGCTGGATCGCGGGTGGCTGGCAGCTTCTGAAGACCCGCCCGGGCCTCGTGATCGGCAGTGTGCTGCTGATGTACCTGCTGGCCTTCCTGACCAGTTTCGTGCCCGTGATCGGCATGGGGGCGGGCTATATGATCGCCCCGATCCTCGGCGGCGGGGTGATCGTGATCTTCGCGCGGATCGCCGAGATCCTCGAGCGCGCCGAGCACGAGCCACTGGCCCGCGAGCAGCCGATCGGCTTCGACCTGTTGTTCTCGCAGTTCTCGGGACAGGCACCCTGGCGCCCGCTGCTCGGGCTGGGAGGCGTGACGATCCTCGTCAATCTGGCCATCCTGCTCCTGCTGGCGGCCTACCTCACCGCCGCGATGCCCGACGGGGGCATGGCCGCACTGAACAATCCGGAAACCACCGACAGCGAGCGCCTGGCGCAGTTGTTGCCCATCCTGACTTCCGGCTCGGCCATCGGCGTCTGGCTCGCGGTGGTCGTGATCTATGCGCTCTACCTGTCGGCCATGCTGTTCGCCATTCCCAGGGTGGTGCTGGCCGGAGCGGGCCTGACTGCGGCGCTGGCGGCGAGCTTCCGGGCCGTGTGGCTCAACTGGTTGCCGATGCTGGTCTTCGGCCTGATCTGGCTGGCCCTGTTCATGACCATTCCGCTCACCGCGGGCTTAAGCGCGATCCTGCTGCTGCCCTGGGCCTGGGCGGCGCTGTATGCCGCCTACGTCTCCATCTTCCCGGCCGACGAGTCGCGCGTCGACACGGACGACACCGTCGGCTGACGCCGTTCGACGCGCGGGCCGCGCCGGGCTCTCCCGGGCGCTTGGTGCGAAGGCCTGTTCAGGCAAACAAAAAAGGCAGCGTGCCGGCACGCTGCCTCTTTTCTTGGACGTGCCGGACGGGCGTCCGGTACGCGGTGCTGGGTCAGTGCTCGTGACCGCCCGGGCCGTGGACGTGACCGTGCTCGATCTCTTCCTCCGAGGCCGGACGCACGTCCTTGATCTCGACATCGAAGTGCAGGGTCTCGCCGGCCAGTTCGTGGTTGCCGT
>JAASTB010000357.1 GCA_021767625.1 Wenzhouxiangella sp. | reverse complement strand
GCCAGGCCGACCCAAAGCGCCAGGCCGACGGCCAGTGCGGCGGCCAGGGCCAGCGGGCCGGACAGGCAGAAGATCCAGGCCCGGCGCAGGAACAAGGAGATGCCCCGGGAAGGTGCCCGGGGCAGGTCATTACGCGGCTCGCGTTCGCGCCGTCGTCGCGCCGGCGCCCGCCAGGCGCGCCAGCCCTCGAGAAGGACCAGCGCTAGGCCGGCCAGCATGACCACGCCGACGCCCAGGGCCACGCCGCGGTCGCCGCCGCCCGTCGCCGCCCAGGGGACCAGGGCCGCGGCCAGCAGCAGCCAGCCGGCCCATCGCAGGACGAGCTGCTGGCGAATTTGCTGCAGACGGCCCCGGCGCCAGGCCAGCCTCAAGGCCAGGATCCCGGCGAGGGTCAACAGGACGGCGAGCGCGAGCGTCATGGGCGTTCAGTCCGGGGTCAGAAACGGTAGGCCACGGTGCCGACCACCGTGCGGCGCTCGCCGAAAAAGCAGTCGCCGCGGGCCAGGCAGGAGGCCAGGTACTGCTTGTCGGTGAGGTTGCGCGCGTTGATGCGGAAGCGCCAGTCGCCGGTCTCGTAGCCGAGCATCAGGTCGTAGAGCGTATAGCCCGGCGTGCGGATGTCGTCATAGCCGTCCCAGGTTTCGCCGACGTAGCGGGCGCCGGCACCGGCCGTGAAGCCGGACAGGACGCCGTCGGGCTGCCAACCCAGCCAGGCCGAGGCCTGGTCGCGCGGCACGCCTTGGAAGCGGAAGCCGGCGGCGTTTTCCGTGCTGATTCGGCTGGCGTTGGCCTCGACCGTGAACTCGCCCAGGCGCAGTACCGATTCGATCTCGACGCCGCGGATCTCGGCCACGCCTTCCTGCTGCGAGAACTGGCCCGGCTGGCTGTTGGGGTTGGGCAGGTTGGACTGTTCGATGTCGAAGGCCGAGACCGTCACCTGGCCCGGGATACCGCGCGGCTGGTACTTGATGCCGATCTCGTACTGGCGACCTTCCTGCGGGTCGAAGGGCTCGCCGGTGATGCTGTCGACGCCGACGACCGGCTCGAAGGACTCGGCGTAGCTGGCGTAGGGCGCGAGGCCGTTGTCGAATCGATACAGCGCGCCGAAGCTGTAGCTGAACGCGTCGTCGTCCTGCGACTGCGTGCCGGTGTCGGTGCTCACGTCGTCGTAGCGCAGGCCGGCGGTGATGCGCCAGTTGCCGATGCTGACCTGGTCGTTGACGTACAGGCCGCGATCTTTCGTGTTGGCTTCGGGGCCGTCGGAGACGAGCTGCTGCAACAGCGCTTCGGGCGGAATGTCGCCGTAGACCGGATCGAACAGGTTGATCCAGTAGCGGTCGCCGAAGTCGTCGTCCGGCAGGCCGGTGGCCAGGTCCAGGCCCAGGGCATAGGCCGATCCGGAGTCGTTGTCGGTGGTGACGTCCTGGTACTGGGCGCCGATCATCAGCTCGTGCTTCAGCTCGCCGGTGAAGAAGTCGGCGCGCAGACGGGTGTCGAGCGCCATCTGCTCGGAGCTGGCGTCGCTGATGTACCAGGTGCGCGGCACGGTGCCGTTTTCGTAGAGGCTGCCGTCGGGGTTGTAGACGTAGCGGCCGGGAATGAAGGACGGCCAGGCCTGGCGGTAGTCCGCGCTGCCCTCGGTCCAGCGGCCGGTCACTTCCATCGACCAGGTGGCGTTGAACACGTGGTCGGCCAGCAGGGTGATCGAGTCGGTGTCGGTGTCGTAGCGATCGAAGCCAGGCTCGCCGGCGAAGAAGCTGTCGTCGATGAACTCGCCGTTGGGCGCGGGCGTGAGTGTGCCCTGCACCGGTACGAACTGGGCGCCGGCCTGGCCGCGCGAGCGCTGCACGCTGCCGAGCAGGGTGATGTTGGTCATCGGCGACGGCGACCAGGTCAGCGAGGGCGCGATCAGGGTGGTGTCGTTTTCGACGTAGTCGACCATGGTGTCGGCGTCGCGGCCCACGGCGGTGACGCGGTAGATCAGCGAACCGGACTCGTTGAGCGCACCGCCGAAGTCGGTGGCCACCTGCATGTAGTCATGGCTGCCGTACTGGAAAACCACCTCGGGCTGCAGGTCGACGCGCGGGCGCTTGGTGACCACGTTGACCAGGCCGCCGGGCGAGCCCTGGCCGTAGAGCACCGAGGCGGGGCCCTTGAGGATCTCGACCTGTTCGATGGAGTAAGGATGCGGGCGGGCGTTGTTGTAGTTGCCGAACAGGGCCTGCAGGCTGTCGCGGTATTCGGGCACGTCGAGGCCGCGCACGCGCACCCAGTCGCCGCGGGTGGCGAAGCCGTAGACCTCGCCGAACACACCGGCCGAGTACTGGTAGATGTCGGCCAGCTCGAGCGCGCCCTTGTTCTCGATGTCGCGCTCGGTTTCGATCGAGACCGAGCGGGCGGTTTCCATGATCGGCGTGTCGGACTTCAGCGCCGAGTAGCGCGTCAGGCGGCCGACGACCGTCAGGCGATCGAGTTCGGCGTCTTCCTCGTTGGCCTGAGGCCCGGTGGTTTCGGAGCGGCGCTCTTCTTCGCGGCCGGCGTCTTCCTGGGCCATCAGCGGCTGGGCGCTCAGGAAGCCGGCGGAGAGGAGGGCCAGCAGGGCGGTGCGAAGCGGGTTGGTTCGGGGCTTTTGCATTTTCTTTTGCGCGATGAAAGGTGAATGGAGAGCGCGCAAATGGTAATGCGAATAATTCTTATAAGCAATGCATATTTAATATTTCCCGGCTCGAAGCATCGTTTTGGTGAGAAATGGCCGTCTGCGGCCGCGTGTCGTGCGCGACCGCACGGGCGAATGGCTAAAGCCGCTTCTTCAGGCGCAGCAGGCGCTCGAGCGTGTCGCCGGCGTCGTCGG
>JAASTB010000356.1 GCA_021767625.1 Wenzhouxiangella sp. | reverse complement strand
GCGACCGGGTTGTTGTCGTTGAGCGGATTCAGGTCGATGGTGACATCCGTGTCCGTCACGCTCGTCCCGTCATCGGCCCGCACCGTGATGGTCAGCGAGGTGTTGCTCTCGTAATCGAGGTCGCCTGCATCATTCACGGTGATCACCCCGGTGATCCGGTCGATGCTGAACGCCGCCGAGCCGTCGCCGTCCGGGTTTGCGTTGCTCACAATCGAGTAGCTCACGCCTTCACTGGCGTGGCTGCCGCCCGGCGAGCCAACGTCCAGCCCGCTGTTGGTGCCGGCAGTGCTGCTCTGGATGGCCGCGCCACCGATTGGGCCGGCAACGCCAACGGTGCTGAGCGCCCAGTTGCTGCCGCTATTCGGGTCCGTCGCGAGGTCGGTCAGGTAGACAGAGGCACCGGCGCCGTCAATCTCCGGCCAGCCATTGTTGTCTTTGTCGTAGGCCAGCGTGACCACGGCATTGGCATGCGTCGTGTGGTCGCCACTGTAGTCGGCGAAGCTCTGCCAAAGACTGAAGGTATCCCCCGCATTGTTCAGCGGCAGCGCGCTCCAGCCGCTGACCGCGATCAGGTTGAGCCCGCCACCCCAGGCGGCCTGGAAGTCGGCAGCCGCAACGTCGTCGGCGTTGTACAGAATCGCCGTGCCGCCTGCCGCGATCGTGCCATTGGCAATATTGGCCGCCGCCGCCGCGGTGGTATTGATATCGTCGAGCACCCAGCCGCTGAGATCGACGCTGTCCGAAGCGGCGTTGTAGACCTCGATCCATTCCCAGTCGGCGTCGCTGCTCTGCGGGTCGAACATCACCTCGGTGAATATCAGGTGCGGCGTCGAAAAGCCGGCCTCGCCGTCGTTCGCCTCTACATCGCCGACGACCGAGCCCGCGCTGCTGTTCTCGTCGATGTTGTAGGGACCGCTGGCAGTGAATACCGGATCATCGTTGACCGGATTGATCGACGTGCCGAGCGTCGCGGTCGTGCCGGCAATCGCGCTGCTGCCGCCGTTGATCGATGCATCCGCCGTTTCGCGCACCTCGCTGCCGCCGCTGGTATCAGACGCCGGTCCGGCATAGGTGTCGTCCAGCGCCCTGACCGTGAGTGCACCCGGCGCACCGTTGTAGTTCGGCGCAGGCAGGAAGCGCACCTCGGTCGCCGCCGAGAGCACCAGCGCTGTGCTGTCGTCGGCGACGCTGCCGATGTCCGCCCAGTTGACACCGTCGGTCGAGTACTACCAGGCGCCCTCTGCTGCGTTCTGCGGGTTGCCGACCACCGCGACGCCCCACAGGCTCGCGCCGCTGTCGGGGTCGGAGAAGCCCGGACCGAACAAGGCCGAGATCGTCTGTCCGGCAGGGTTGGCGGCGTCCTCGTCGACCGCGGTCAGGGTGGCGTCAGAGACCGTCGGTGCATCGTTCGTGTTGCCGAAATTGACAGTCGCAGCCACCGGCCCGTCAGACAGCAGTCCGTCGCTCACGGCAACGTCGAATGCGGGGGCAGTCTCGTCGCCGTCGTCAACGAACAGCACGTCGCCGGCGCTCACCTGGGCCATCGTGAAGCTGGTCACGGCGACCCCGGGGTTGCCGCTGATCTCGAACTGGCCGCCGCTCACAGACGAAACGCTGAATACCAGGCTGGCGTCCGCATCATTCAGGTCACTCGCCGATAACATGCCGCCGGTCAGCGTGACCGTCGCCCCCTCGTTCACCAGCAGTGTCGCAGCATCCAGCGTCGGGGCTACATTTCCCGACCCCGGCGCTACCGTCAGCGTCAGGCCGTCCAGGGCCTCGTTGCCGGAGTCGAGGTTGACGTCGCTGTCACCGGGGTCGTTGCCGTCGAACATCAGGCTGGCGACGGCCTGCGCCGCACCGGCACCCGCGCCCAGGTTCGTTTTGGTCATCTGCAGCGCGACCACGTCGTGCTCGTCTGCCAGCTGGCCGTTGGTGCCGATCCCGTCACTGTCGGCGTTGTCCAGCGCGATCAGCAGGGTTCCCGCGTCGT
Organism: Wenzhouxiangella sp.; assembly: GCA_021767625.1. GTDB lineage: Bacteria > Pseudomonadota > Gammaproteobacteria > Xanthomonadales > Wenzhouxiangellaceae > Wenzhouxiangella. The sequence goes on along the minus strand of JAASTB010000356.1, from coordinate 865 downwards.
AGCTCTGGCCACCGACGCTGACGTCGGTCTCGACCAGCTCAAGGCCGTAGATCTTCTCGTCGATATCCACGCCGACATCATTGCCTTCGATCAGACGCTGTGCGGCCGGGTAGCTCGTACCGACCGTGGGATCGAGGGTGTCGGTCTCGAGCAACCAGATGTCGTTGTCTTCCGCTGCGCCGCTGCGGGCGAGCAGCAGGTCACCCGCACTCAGCAGTACATCGCCCACCCAGACGTCTTTCTCGACCAGGGTCAGGCCGCGTATCTCGGCGCCGTCCTGGAAGGGATCATTGAGGAACCGATAGAAGTTACCAGTGCTGTAGTCCCCGGCCGTGTCGGGCCTGAAAAGAAAGATGTCCTCCTTGTCGACGGTCAGGTCGAGCTCCGGCAGCGCACCGTTGCTGACGAAGGTCTTGTTGTCATCGCCACTCGTCAGCAGCAGATCCCCCGCCTGCAGCGATATCGCGTTGCTTGCCCCGATGGTGAGACTGCCGGTCACGAAGTGCATGCCATCGATGTTGGCGTCGGTGGCGAAGTTTGACGGATCGAAGGCGATGCCGAAGGTGCCGTCGGTGGCGGCCTCGCCCAGTGACAGACCGGGGTCCGCCTGCTGCAGGATGTCACCCTTGTCCCATCCGCTCGCATCCAACCCCGGTACGCCGCTGCCGGCGGATTCGTTGCCATCGGTGCTCAACCACAGCACACCCGAGGGGTCGTCGCCGAAGACCACGGTGGCTGCTTCAGCAACGCTGCTGTCTGTCCCGTCGGAGACCGACACCTGGTAGGCCGGCGCCAGCTCGCCACCGTTATGCACAAAGACCACGTCGCCGTCGGACACGTTCTGCTGGGTGAAGCCGGTGATCGG
>JAASTB010000355.1 GCA_021767625.1 Wenzhouxiangella sp. | reverse complement strand
TCCACCCGTAGCCACCACCGTTTCAGGCGCCGGGGTCACCCCGAGACCCCGGCGTGATCCTTCCCGGCAAAGCCCAGGCATGAACGCCCCCTCGCTTTTCTTCACTGCAGCGCAGCCCTTCCAGGCAGCGCGGCGAATGACCGCCGCGAGTTCGGCGCCAGCACTGCACGGACACAGCTTCGAAGCGCGATTGGTCGCCCCCGCATCGGCCTGCGCGGGCGCGTTTGACGGTGACGAGACCGACGCCCTGGATCGGGCGCTGAAGCGAAGCGTTGCGCCGCTGGACTACACCTTCGTCAACGACCACCTCGAACGGCCCGACGATGCGCGCATCGCCGGCTGGCTGCTGGATCGTTGCGGGCTGGCCGACCGGGCCGGGCTGGCCCTGCAGAGCGCGCCCGATCGGGGCGCCGTGGTTCGCCCGGGCGGCGAATTCCTGGCCTGGCGACGATTCCGTTTCGAATCCGCGCACCGCCTGCCCCACGTGCCCGACGGCCACAAGTGCGGCCGCATGCACGGCCACGGGTTCGAGGCCGTCGTATACGCCGGGATCGAATCGGGTCTCGATGCGCGCGAGACCCAGTTGCGAATCGCCGAATCCTGGGGGGCGCTGCACGACCAGCTCCACCTGGCCTGTCTCAACGACCTGCCCGGGCTGGACAACCCCACCAGCGAAGTGCTGGCGCAGTGGATCTGGCAGCGACTGGCCGATACGCTGGCGGAGCTGGCCGGCGTGACCGTGATGGAAACGGCTTCGGCCGGCTGCCACTACGACGGCCAGGCCTGGCGAATCTGGAAGGCCATGTCCTTCGACAGCGCCGTCAGGCTGGCGCGGGCGCCGGAGGGCGACCGGCGCAGGCTGCTTCACGGACACACGTTCACCACGCGCCTGCACCTGGCCGGCGGACTCGACGAAGTGATGGGCTGGGTCCACGACTACGGCGACGTCAAACGACAATTCGATCCGCTCTTTCGGGAACTCGACCATCAGCCGCTGCACGAGAAGACCGGGCTCGAGGACAACGACCCGGCTGCCATCGCGCGCCACATCGAGGCCGGGATGGCAGCCGAATTGCCGGGGATGAGCCGAATCGACGTGCTGGAAAGGCCCGGACACGGCGCCCTTCTCCTGCGCGGCAAAAGCGCCCGGGGCCTGCTCGTGCCATGACCTACACCGTCCGCGAGATCTTCCACACCCTGCAGGGCGAAGGCCTCAACGCCGGCAGGCCGGCGGTGTTCCTGCGTTTTGCCGGCTGCAACCTCTGGTCGGGACGCGAGCAGCACCGGCACATGGCGATCTGCAAGTTCTGCGACACCCAGTTCGTGGGTACGGGCGGACCCGGTGGGGGCAAGTTCGAGGACAGCGAATCGCTGGCCGCCGCCGTTGCCCGGCGCTGGCCGCACGACGCACACGGCCCGCGGCTGGTCGTCTGCACCGGCGGCGAACCGCTGCTCCAGCTCGACGATGCCGCCATCGAGGCCCTGCACCAACGAGGCTTCGAGATCGCCGTCGAAACCAACGGCACGATCCCCGTGCCGGCGGGCATTGACTGGCTCTGCGTCAGCCCGAAGGCGGGCGCCGAGCTCGTGGTCGAGCGCGGCGACGAACTCAAGCTCGTCTATCCGCAGGCGGGGATCGACCCGGCCGACCTCGAAGGACTCGACTTCTGTCATTTCCTGCTGCAGCCCATGGACGGCCCCGAACTCCAAGACAACACCCGGCGGTCGATCGAGTACTGCATGCAGCATCCCCGGTGGCGCCTGAGCGTGCAGACGCACAAGCTGCTCGGCCTGCCCTGACCGCCCTGGAAATGCGCGCGTTGACGTAGCCGAGCCGACGCTTGCATATGCTAAAGTCCGGAGGCTTCAGACGACGTGCTTTGCGGGGGTTCCATGCCAGCCAACAATCCGGCCATCGATCTCGACCAGGTCCGGCGCCAGTGCGCACGGTGCGACCTGCGCGACCTGTGCCTGCCGGCCGGACTCGACAGCGCCGATGTCGACCGAATCGACCAGATCGTGGCCGACCGCACCAGCCTGGCATCGGGCGACACGCTCTATCACGCCGGCTCCCCTTTCCGGGCGCTGTACGTCATCAAGTCCGGCTCGCTCAAGACGCAGGCGGTGTCCGAGGGCGGCGAGCTGCAGATCCTGGGCTTCCACCTGCCCGGCGAAATCATGGGTTTCGACGCACTGGCAGGCGAGCGTCACCAGTGCAGCGCCGAGGCCCTGGAAGCTTCCAGCGTGTGCCGCCTGCCCTACGCGGAACTCGAACGCATCAGCGCATCCGTACCCGGGCTGCAGCGGCAGTTCATGCGCCTGGTCAGCCGCGAGATGGGCGACGATCACGATCACATGGCGATGATGGGCCGAAACCAGGCCATCGCGCGGCTCGCACTGTTTCTGCACAGCATGAGCAAGCGCCAGGCCCGCCTCGGCCGCAGCGCCGACCAGCTGACGCTGACCATGTCGCGCGCCGACCTGGCCAACTACCTCGGCCTGGTGCTGGAGACGGTCAGCCGCCTGTTCGGCCGGCTGCAGGACATGGGCGTCATCGAAGTGCGCCGCCGCGAAGTGAAGATCCTCGACCGCGAGAGCCTGAAATCCGTCGGCGAGTGCTGACGCACCCGCTTTGACGCGGGTCAAATCCCGCCGTTTTCACCCTGCGATACTGACACCACTATTGATGCATTGTGGAGTCTTCTATGCGCGCGTTCAACCACCTCTGGCTTGCCCTGGCCCTAGCCCTGCCCGCGTCCGCTTCGATCGCCAACGAACGCGACAGCTGGCAACCGACGCTCGATCTTCGCTATCGCCTCGAACTCGTCGATGACGATCGATTCGCGCAGGACGCGACCG
>JAASTB010000354.1 GCA_021767625.1 Wenzhouxiangella sp. | reverse complement strand
GGCGTTGTCGGGCTTGACCCCGCCGTCGATCTCCAGGCGGATGTCGCGGCCGGAGTCGTCGATGATCCTGCGGGCGCGCTTGAGCTTCTCCAGCGCGGCGGGGATGAACTTCTGCCCGCCGAAGCCGGGATTGACCGACATGATCAGCACCAGGTCCACCTTGTCGATGACCCACTCGAGGATGTCGAGCGGTGTTGCCGGATTGAACACCAGGCCGGCCCGGCAGCCCTGCTCGCGGATGAGCGCGAGCGTGCGGTCGACGTGCTCGCTGGCTTCGGGGTGGAAGCTGATCACGCTGGCACCGGCCTTGGCGAAGTCGGGGATGATTCGGTCGACCGGCTTGACCATCAGGTGGACGTCGATGGGGGCGGTGATGCCGTGGTTTCTCAATGCCTGGCAGACCATCGGGCCGATGGTCAGGTTGGGCACGTAGTGGTTGTCCATGACGTCGAAATGCACCCAGTCGGCGCCGGCTTTCAGGACGTTGTCGACTTCCTCGCCCAGGCGGGCGAAATCGGCGGAGAGAATGCTCGGGGCGATCAGGGTGGATTGCTTCATGGCGGGTCGGCGCGCGTATTGGGGGAACCTCCGCGGGATTATACGCGGGCGCGTTTCCTGAGAAACCCTTAACGGGCCGCGGCCTTTGCGGGGCATCCGCTTCGTTTCGGGTCGCTCATTTGGGCCCACCAAACCACGCGACCCGAAGCCAAAGCGGATCCTCCCGCAAAGACCACGTCGCACCCGCGTATAATCCCGCGGAGGTTCCCCGGCTCATTCCATTGTGCCCGCCAAAGTGAGTGATTATCCCGTTCCGCCGCTGGAATTGCTGCACCAGGGCAAGGTGCGCGACATCTACGCCGTCGACGACGATCGCCTGCTGATCGTCGCCTCCGACCGCCTGTCCGCCTTCGACGTGGTGCTGCCCGACCCGATTCCGGGCAAGGGCGAGATCCTCACGCGCATCTCCAAGTTCTGGTTCAGCCAGTTCGCCGACCTGGTGCCCAACCATCTGCTCGACGACGACCTGGGTCCGATCGTGGGAAGCACCGAACTGGCCGCCGAGCTCGAGCCGCGCAGCATGCTCGTGCGGCGTTTGAAGTCGCTGCCGGTGGAAGCCATCGTGCGCGGCTACATGGCCGGTTCGGGCTGGAAGGACTACCAGAAGAACGGCGGCATCTGCGGCATCGAACTGCCGGCCGGCCTGGAACAGGCCGCCGCCCTGCCCGACCCGATCTTTACGCCTTCGACCAAGGCGGCGGTGGGCGACCACGACGTCAACATCGACATGGCCGCCATGCAGGACGCCGTCGGCGCCGACCTCGCACTTCGCATCCGCGACATCTCGCTGGCGATCTATCGCCGCGCGGCGGCTTTCGCGCGTGATCGCGGCATCATCATCGCCGACACCAAGTTCGAGTTCGGCGTCGACGCCGACGGCGAGCTCTACCTGATCGACGAACTGCTCACCCCGGACAGCTCGCGCTTCTGGCCGGTGGACGAATGGCGACTGGGCATCAGCCCGCCGAGCTTCGACAAGCAGTTCGTGCGCGACTACCTCGAGACCCTGGACTGGGACAAGACCGCGCCGGGGCCGAAGCTGCCCGCCGAAATCGTCGAGCAGACCATGGCGCGCTATCGCGAGGCCGAAAGACGACTGCTGGCCGATGATTGAAGCGGCGGCCACGCGCGTCGCGCCCGATTCGATCCTGAGCCGCCTGACCGGCGCAGTGCTGTTCAGCACCCTGGCGCTGGGCCTGGTGGTGCCCAACGCGGTGGATGCCGGCCTGGTCGCCCTGGTGCTGCTGGCCCTGGGTTGGTTGGCCGGTTCCGGCCGGTTGCGCGGGCCCGGCCTGGGGCGCCTGGAGCGCTTCTACCTGCTGATGCCGCTGCTGTTCGTGCTGGCCTGGCTGGCCGCCTGGTGGGTGCACGGCACCGCACCCGTCGGCATGACCACGGCCGAGCGCCTGCCCAAACTGCTGGCGATCGTGCCGCTTTATCTGTTCCTGCGGCGCGTCGACGGCCTGGACGCCGCGTGGTGGAACGGCCTGGTCGCCGGCTGCCTGGTCGCCGGCGCCTATGCGCTCTGGCACACCTGGACCGGGCAGCAGGGCGTGCACGGCGCACGCGTGCCCGGGCCCACCAATCCGATCTATTTCGGCGGCCTGTCGCTGGCCTTCGGCCTGATGCTGATCCCGCGCCTGGCCGACGAACGGCAGTCGACGCCGGCGCGCGTGCTGACCATCGCCGCCATCGTGCTGGCCTTCGTGGCCAATGCCCTGTCGGGTTCGCGCGGGGCCTGGCTGGCCATCCCCGCCCTGCTTTGCATCTACCTGTTCACCGCCGGCGCGGGCCAGCCGCTGCGCTGGCGCCTGGGCGTGCCCTTCGTGATCGCGGCGCTGAGCCTGGTGGTGCTGCTCAGCCCCGTCCTGCCGATGAGCGATCGCCTGGACGAGACCCTGGCCGAGCTGAACCTGATCGCCGAGGGCGGCAACGGCAACGGCGGCTTCGGTCTGCGCGTGCAGCTGTGGGACATCGCCGGCGGCCTTATCGGCGCCGAGCCGCTGACCGGCACCGGGCCCGGCAGCTTCCGCCTGGCCTTGGTCGAGTCGGTGCAGGCCGGCGATCACGGCAAGGTGCTGCTGCGCTACGACCACCCGCACAGCCAGTATCTCTCGGCTCTGATCGACGGCGGCATCGGCCTGCTGGCGGTGCTTGCGACGCTGTTCGCCGCGCCGATCCTGCTGGTCTCGGGCCTGAGCCGGCGCTATTCGCGGCAGTGCCGCTACCTGGCCTGGTGCGCGCTGGCCGCCGGCGTGGTGCTGGCCGTCATGGCGCTTTCGGAGTCGATCTTCGAGCGCAGCG
>JAASTB010000353.1 GCA_021767625.1 Wenzhouxiangella sp. | reverse complement strand
TGGGTGACAGCCATGGCATACAGCGGCGAGCGGTTGTAACGCGTAATGACGTAGAAATTGTTCAGGCCCACCCAGTGGTCGCGGCCATCGGCCTGCTCGAAATCGACCAGCGTGGCCTCGGTGTCGCCGGGCAAGTCGCCGGAGAGATCGGCAGGCAGGGCGATGGGCTCGTCCTTGCGCCAGCCGTGCGTGGCCAGGTAGTTCGCTACCGATCCCATGGCGTCGGGCAGCGAACGCCACAGGTCGCGCTTGCCGGTCCCGTCCATATCGACGGCGTAGGCCCGATAACTGGAAGGAATGAATTGACCGACACCCATGGCGCCTGCGTAGGAGCCGCGGACCTCGGTCAGCGGCAGCGCCTCTTCCTCGGCCAGGCGCAGGAACTGCCCCAGCTCGTCGGCAAAGAAGGCGCCTCGCTTGGGATAGTAGAAACCCAGCGTGGCCAGGGCGTCGATCACCCGGTAGCTGCCGGTATTGAGTCCGTAGCTGGTCTCCACGCCGACGATGGCGACGATCACCTCGACCGGCACGCCGAAGCGCTCGGACACCTCCGAGAGCAGCTCGGCGTTAGCCCGCCAGAACTCCACGCCGGAGCTGATCCGGGTGGGCGTGATGAAAATCTTGCGGTACTCGTGCCAGGGCTTGCTCTCCGCCGGCCGCGTGATGGCGTCGATGATCGACTGCTGGTAACGCGCTTCCGAAAGCACGCCCTGCACGTGCTCGGGATCCAGGCCGTACTCGGCCACCATGCGGTCCACGAAGGCCGCCGCTCCCGGATGCGGCTCCTCGCTGGCGACAACCGCCGCGGACATCATCAGGGTCATCACTAACAAGGAAATTCGCAGCATTGCTCGGTTTCGCTCCTGGAGACGTGTCGAGGATATAGAGGACGCGGTAAAGAAAAAGTTTGGCCCCGATTGCCGGGCTGGCATTCTATCCCATGAACCTACGACGGCTGTAGAGCCCCATGACAAGGCCGAACCCTGCCAGCAGGGTCACCGCGGAGGTGCCGCCGTAGCTCACCAGCGGCAGCGGTACACCGACCACCGGCAGAGCGCCGGAAACCATGCCGACATTGACCGCCAGGTAGACGAAGAACATGAAGATCATGGCGCCGGCCAACAGGCGGCCGAAGGCATCGCGGCACTGACCGGCCAGGAACATTCCGCGCAGAATGATGGCGACGTAAAGTGCCAGCACGGCCACGACGCCGATGAAACCGAACTCCTCGGCCAGGACGGAGAAAATGAAATCGGTGTGCGGTTCGGGCAGGAACTCCAGGTGCGACTGGCTGCCCTCCAGCCAGCCCTTGCCCGACAAACCTCCGGAGCCGACGGCGATCTTCGACTGGATGATGTTCCAGCCCTCGCCCAGCGGATCCGACTCGGGATCGAGGAAGGTCCGGATGCGATCCTGCTGGTACTCGTGCAGGTTCAGCCAGATAAGCGGGGCGGCCGCGGCGAGCGCGGCTGACACGCCGATGATCAACCGCCAGCGGAGCCCGGCGAGGAAGAGCACGCAGGCGCCGCTCATGCCGACCAGCACGGCCGTGCCCAGATCGGGCTGGATCACGATCAGCCCTACCGGCACGGCGATCAGCGTGGCCGCTGCAATCACGGTCCGCCAGTCCGGCGGGAGCGGCTTGCGGTCGAGCATGGCCGCCAGCGCCAGCGGGAGCGCCAGCTTCATCGCTTCCGAAGGCTGGAAACGCAGCAGCCCCAGATCGAGCCAGCGCTGCGCACCGCGCCCCACTCCGAAGAACACCACGGCCACCAGCATCAGCAAGGCCGCGAGGAACAGGAATGGCGCCCAGGCCTTGAGCAGGCGCGGGGGAACCTGGGCGACGAACAGCAACACCGCCAGGCCCACGCCCAGGCGAACCCACTGTCGCCAGACCAGGGCCATGCTCTGCTCACCCGCCGAGTAGAGCACCATGCTGCCGAAGGCGACCAGCACGACCAGCAGCCCGAACAGCCAGGGGTCCAGCCGGAGCCGCTGCAGCCCCAGGGCGACGAGGGATCCGGGCGAGCCGTTCACAGTCCGGCCTCCAGCGCGGCGTTCATCACCGTCGCGGCAATGGGCGCGGCCACACTCGCCCCGCCGCCGCCGTGTTCAGCCACCACCGAAACCACCAGGCGCGGCTCCTCGATCGGCGCGAAGCCGGTGAACAGGGCGTGGTTGCGGAGGAACTCGGGCAACTCGTCCTGCTCTCGTTCGTCGGCTTCCTCGTCGTCGTCCGGCCGCCCGAAGACCTGGGCCGTACCGGTCTTGCCGGCCATGCGAACGACAAGTTCCGACTCGATGGCCCGGGCCGTTCCGCTCGAGCCGTGCACGACCGCCTCCATGCCCCGGTGCACGGCCCGCCAGTCGGCATCGTCATGGCGCACCATCTGCACCGGCTCGCGCTGACCGACCAGGGCGGGCGCCGCGGTTCGGCCGCGCCCGGCCAGGGCGGCCGTGGCATGGGCCAATTGCACCGGCGTGACCACCGTGAACCCCTGGCCGATGCCGGTAATGACCGTCTCGCCCGGAAACCAGGGCTGGTTGAAAGTTGCCCGTTTCCAGGAACGGGTCGGCAGGATGCCGCTGTTTTCACCCGGCAGGTCCAGCCCGGTGCTCCGGCCGAACCCGAACAGCGCGAGTTCGCGGGAGATCCGGTCGATGCCCAACTCCACGGCCAGCTTGTAGAAATAGACATTGACTGATTCGGCGAGCGCCAACTCCAGGTCGACTCGACCGTGCCCGCCGGCCTTCCAGTCACCATAGGTGCGGCTGTGGCCCGGCAGACGGTATTGTCCGGTCGAAACCACCTCGGTACTGGGGGTGACCACGCCGGCGTCGAGGCCGGCCAGGGCGATGAAGGGCTTGACCGT
>JAASTB010000352.1 GCA_021767625.1 Wenzhouxiangella sp. | reverse complement strand
TCGGCGACCTCACGATCAAGCTCGAGAGCCCGGACGGATCGGTGCTTGGCGTCATGAGCCGGCCCGGAGCGGCGGAGCCCTCCGATGATGGCGTCGACGGTACTTTTGGAGATTCCAGCGACCTGGCCGCTAGTTCGCCCCTGAGTTTCCTGGATGGTGCAGCCACTTCCGCCGAATCGATGGGCGGCACTATCGGTGGTGGAGAAGTCGTTTGCCAGGATGATGCAATCTGCAGCTTCTCGCCTGCGCCGGACACTGTGGCGACTCCGCCGTCGAACTTTGCCGGGTTTGTCGGCGAAAACGCCAGCGGCGACTGGACGCTTTGCGTCGGCGACAGCAACGGCGCAGACACCGGCACACTCCAGAGCTGGACCATCAACGTCACCTATTCGGGCGGCGCTGCGCCCACCCTGGGTCTCAGCACCGGGGCCGTCGGCTTCGGCACGGTGAACCTGGGCGACAGCGGCACGCCGCAGACGGTGACCGTCACCAACACCGGTACCGGCAGCCTCGATATCGGCACGCTGGGCATTTCCGGCGCCAATGCCGCGGACTTCACGCTGAGCAACGACACCTGTTCCTCGGCCTCGCTGGCCGCCGCGGCGACCTGCACCTTCGACGTCGGCTTCGCGCCGTCCTCGCCGGGTGCCGCTTCGGCGCAGGTGGACATTCCGTCCAATGCTCCCTCCAGCCCGGACTCGGTCGGTCTGAGCGGCAATGGCGCGGTGGATGCGGTGAGCGTACCCACCAATACCCTCTGGGGTATGGGCCTGCTGGCCGGCCTGCTGGGCCTGTTCGGCTGGCTGGGTATTCGCAGCCGCGGCTGATCGCAGCCGGGCTCGCGCCCGATAGAAGCAAGAGGATTCGGCCCGGCCCAGCGTCGGGCCGAATTCATTCTGGATGTTGCCCATGACCGACTCCGAACCCATCGATTGCGACGTCGCCATCATCGGCGGGGGGCCCGGCGGCTCGACCTGCGCCGGGCTGCTGAAGAAATATGCCCCCGAGCTCGAGGTCAGCGTATTCGAGCGCGAGACCTTTCCCCGGGATCACATCGGCGAGAGTCAGCTGCCGATGATCGGGCGCATCCTCGACGAGCTGGGTTGCTGGGACAAGGTCGAGGCCGCCCATTTCCCGATCAAGATCGGCGCCACCTATCGCTGGGGCAACAGCGACAAGCTCTGGGATTTCGAATTCATGCCGCTCAAGGCCTATCGCGAGGAGCCGAGGCCGCGGCCCTGGGGCCAACAGACTCGGCAACTGGCCTTGCAGGTCGACCGCGCCGTCTACGACAAGATCCTGCTCGATCACGCTGCCGAGCTGGGTGCCGAGGTGTACAGTCCGGCGGCAGTACGGGAAATCCAGAGCGATGGCGATCGCGTTACCGGCATGGTGCTGGCCGACGGCCGCCGGGTTCGTGCCCGTCACTACGTCGATGCATCCGGCAATTCGGCCCTGCTGCGTCGCCGGATGGGCATCGAGGTGGATGTACCCACCAGCCTCCAGAACGTGGCCTTCTGGGATTACTGGGAGAAGACTGAATGGGCCACTCGGTACCCGGGCGGCGCCACGCGCGTGCTCGTGCTGTCGATCGGCTGCGGCTGGATCTGGTTCATTCCGCTGAGTGAGACGCGAACTTCCATCGGATTCGTCTGCCCACGCGACTACTACCGCGAGCAGGGCCTGAAGCCCGAGGAACTCTACCTGCGCGCGCTGGAGGAGGAACCCCTGATCGCGCAGCTGACCGACGGCGCTTCGCGGAGGGGGCGTGTGGAGGCCACCAAGGACTGGTCTTTCGTCGCCGACCGAGTCGCCGGTGAGAACTGGTTCCTGGTCGGCGAAGCGGCAGGCTTTGCCGACCCCATCCTTGCCGCCGGCATGACCCTGACTCAGACCTCGGCGCGGGAAGCGGCGTACACGATCCTGGAGCTCGAGCGCGGCAAGCTGGACGGCGGTTGGTTGCGTTCCAGCTATGACGAGAACCAGACCACGCGTATCCGCCAGCACATCCGTTTTGCCGACTTCTGGTACTCCGCCAACGGTAACTTCACCGACCTGAAGGAATACACGCGCGAGATCGCTCGCGACGCCGGACTCGACCTGGATCCCGACAAGGCCTTCCAGTGGCTCGGAACCGGGGGATTCGCCACGGACCTGATCGGGCAGGTCGGCATCGGCGGGCTCGATCTCGCCGGCGCGCGCCAGGTGGCCGGGCGCTTCCTGGACCAGGAGGCCGGATGGAACCTGTCCCGGTACAACCGTTTCCGGCTGGATGTCTCCAGCGCTGAAAGTGTTTCCGCCCCGGTCTACGACAACGGCCGCATCAGCGCCGTGCCGTGCTACTTGCGGGAAGGAAAGCGGCTACCGGTAGCCGGGCTTTTTGCCAGGGTGATCGAGGCGCTGCGGCGTGGGGACGACATCAACACCGTCCTCGAGGGGCTCAAGAAGGCGGCGGTCGCTTACCGCGAACAAATGCAGCCCGACCTGGCCTTCAAGCAGATCATCCAGGCTTTCGAGCTGATGCTGTCCGACGGCTGGGTCGAGGGGCAATACGATCCGAGCCTGGGCCGGCTCAAGCTCGAGTCCCCCCGCGAAGGCGAGAATATCCACAGCAACCACGATCTCGATGAGCGCCTGGCGCGGATCAAAACGCCGACTCGGTAGTCTTCCGTCGATCAGCCCCTGAGCCGGCCCAGGTCCCGGGCGAGGCTCTCGGCGTCCGGATAGCGTTCGCCCGGCTCGAAGGCCAGGCAGCGCAGGATGACTCGCTCGAGGGCCTCCGGGATGGCGTCCCAGTGGCGCGAAGGAGGAATGGGCGGCTGCCTGAGGCGGGCGACGGCGATTTCCATGACGCTGCCGCCTTCGAAGGGCATGCC
>JAASTB010000351.1 GCA_021767625.1 Wenzhouxiangella sp. | reverse complement strand
GCGCGATGCGCGAGCGCTACGGTGCCAACCGTCGCTCGCAGATGCTCAAGTACCACATCCAGACCTCGGGCCGTTCGCTGCACGCCCAGGAAATCCAGTTCAACGACATCCGGACCACCCTGCAGGCGCTCTACGCCATCTTCGACAACTGCAACAGCCTGCACACCAACGCCTACGACGAGGCGATCACCACGCCCACCGAGGAATCGGTGCGCCGCGCGGTGGCCATCCAGATGATCATCAACAAGGAACTGGGGCTGAACTACAACGAGAACCCCTTCCAGGGAAGTTTCATCATCGACCAGCTCACCGACCTGGTCGAAGAGGCCGTGTACTCGGAGTTCGAGCGAATTTCGGAGCGCGGCGGCGTGCTCGGCGCGATGGACACGATGTACCAGCGCGGCAAGATCCAGGAAGAGTCGCTCTACTACGAACACAAGAAACACGACGGCTCGCTCCCGCTGATCGGGGTCAATACCTTCCTGCCGCCCGACGGCGGCGAACAGGAAGGCGGCGAGATCGAGCTGGCCCGCTCGACCACCGAGGAAAAGCAGCAGCAGGTGCGCAACGTGCAGGCCTTCAACCACCGCTACGAGTCGAACGCGAGCGAGGCGCTCGAGCGCCTGCAGGCCGTCGCGCGTGCGCGCGGCAACACCTTCGAGGCGCTGATGGAGGCGGTCAAGACCTGCTCGCTCGGGCAGATCTCGCATGCGCTCTACGAGGTGGGCGGAGAGTATCGCCGCAACATGTGAAGCCGTCGAGGGCGGTCGGCGAACCCGGCCGTCGCCTTGATTCCCCGGGGCATTTCTGGTCAACTCCCCGGGTCGACTCGAACCATGACTAGAACCATAAAGAGGATCTGATTCATGTCCCAATCCAACGAGGGGAGCCCGGCGATCCCGGGTCAGCGCCAGTTCTTCGGCCATCCGGCCGGGCTCGGCACACTTTTCTTCACCGAGCTGTGGGAGCGCTTCAGCTACTACGGCATGCGCGCGCTGCTGGTGCTGTTCATGACCGCCGCGGTGGTCGAGGGCGGCATGGGTTTCGACGACCCGACCGCCAACGCCATCTACGGTCTCTACACTGCGGGTGTCTACCTCGCGGCGCTGCCGGGAGGCTGGCTGGCCGACCGCATCTTCGGCCAGCAGAACGCCATCTGGTACGGCGGGATCATCATCGCCGCCGGTCACATCGTGCTCTCGCTGCCCGGCTTCGAAGTGGTGCCGGAGTCCTACGGTTTCTTCCTGGGCCTGATCCTGATCGTCGTCGGCACCGGCCTGCTCAAGCCCAATATTTCCAGCTGCGTTGGTGAGCTCTACCCGGAAGGCGGTTCGCGTCGCGACGCGGGCTACGTCATCTACTACATGGGCATCAACGTCGGCGCCGCGCTCGGTCCGTTCATCTGCGGCCTGCTGCGCGTCAACATGGGCTGGCACTGGGGCTTCGCCGCCGCCGCGGTGGGCATGATCGCCGGGTTGATCGTCTATCGCATCACCCAGCGTCACTTGGGAGAGTTCGGCAAGGAACCGCATCCCACGCCGCCGGAGAAGCAGGGCCAGACCAAGATCATGGCCTGGGCGATTTACGCCGGCACGGCCGCCCTGTTCGTGCTTGCCTTGCTGGCGCTGCAGGGCACCGTCGTCATGGACGCGCGCCAGATGGCCGAGTACAGCGTCTATGTCATCGTCGGCGTGGCCGTGCTGTTCTTCGCCCGCGTGCTGCTCGACAGCAAGCTCACGAAGATCGAGCGCAACCGCACCGTCGTGCTGGTCGCGCTGTTTATCGGTGCGGCCCTGTTCTGGTCCGGCTTCGAGCAGGCGGGTTCCTCGCTCAACCTCTTCGCGGAGCGCTATACGGCCCGCGAGCTGTTGGGCATCGTCATCCCGGCCGAGGCCTTCCAGTCGCTCAACCCGGTCTACATCCTGATCTTCGCGCCGTTCTTCTCGGCGCTGTGGATCAACCTGGGTCGGCGCAACCTCGATCCCTCGATCCCGATGAAATTCGCGCTGGGTTTTGCCCAGCTCGGCATCGGCTTCGGCTTCATGTGGATTGCCGCCTCGCTGATCCAGGACGGTGACCAGGTTCTGCCGACCTGGCTGCTGCTCACCTACCTGTTCCACACCACCGGTGAGCTGTGCGTCAGTCCGATCGGCCTGTCGGCCACCTCCAAGCTTGCGCCGCGCAGCTACTACAGCCAGATGATGGGCATGTGGTTCTTCGGCGCGGCACTGGGCAACCTGCTGGCCGGGCTGCTCGCCGGCGAGTTCAGCGGCGACCAGGTCGAGCAGTTCCCCGAACTGTATCGCCAGATCGTGATCTTCTGCGGTGTCGTGACCGTCGGCTTCCTGGTGGCCACGCCCTTCCTCAAGAAGATGGCCGCGCTGGACACGCCGACCGACGACCTGGTCCGCGAGGACGAACCCGGCGCCTACGAAGGCGGCGGACCCAAGCAGCCTCGGGATTGATCGGGGCTGGTGTAAGGATGGGAAAGCGGGCGCCTCTGGCGCCCGTTTTTTTATGCGAGGGCGCCGCCGCAGCTGGAGCCCTGTCCGGCGGTGCAGCCGTAGCAGTGGTCGGCGACGCCGATGCGGCGTGGGAGTTCGCCGCTTCGGAGCAGGTCGTCGAGGTGGGTGGCTTCTTCCTTGCCTTCCAGCGGCAGGCCCAGCATCTGGTTGAAGTCGCAGTCGTATAGATAGCCGCGGTAGTCCACGCTGAGCAGGCTGCGGCACATCACGGCCTTGAGGTTGTCGGCCTTGTAGGCGTTCTTGAGCAGGGTCATGTAGTCGCCGAATTCGCCCTTGCTCAGCAGGATGGCGCCGAAGCGCTTGATCGGCATGTTGGTGAGGGTGAAGAGGTTGTCGAACTCGATGCCGAATTCGTCGGC